>JAUNRD010000097.1 GCA_030535815.1 Clostridia bacterium | reverse complement strand
GTTAAATTTCTGATTATTCTTGTATTTTATTTTCATGTGTGATAGAATGAACGAAGATGACACCAAGGACATAAAATAACAGAAAAAAAGAGGTGCTTTTAATGAATTATTCTGCATTTTCATTAAACGGAAGCTGGAAAATGAGCTATAAGGAAGAAGAATACAAGGAAAAGGTAAATCCCTGGGACAACGGCGATTTAAGGCTTAATTCCGAAGCCGCATTGGTGGACGGTGCCGTTCCCGGCTATTGGGAGGATATGACCGACAAATTTATCTACACTCCCTTTTACAGAGGCATAAGGGTAAATCCCGAATACGGCATACAGAAATACCCCATCACGGGCTTCGCTCCCGATATGGCTCTGCCAAATCCCGTGGGTAATTTCTTTTATGAAAGAACCTTCCTTTGCGAAGGTATAAAAAAGGATGCATACCTTCATTTTGACGGAGTGCAGAATAAAGTATCCGTTTGGATAAACGGTGAATTTATCGGTATGCACGAAGGCTACTCTACTCCTTTTGATATAAAAATCCCTGGCGGTCTTTTAACGGACGGTGAAAATACCGTAGCCCTTTCTGTTTCAAACTTCCGCTTGAAGGGCTATGGCGATTATCCTGTTTCGGGTATAACCAGCCGTGCGGCAAACGAATGCACCGGCGGTATCACGGGAGACATAGAGCTTCGTGTCTATAACAGCCCGCTGCGTGATGCAGTGCTTAAGGTATCAGATGACATTAAAGAAGTTTCGGTGGAAGTAATTACGGAAGGAAAAACCGACATTACCTGGGAAGTAAAGGACGGCGAAACCGTAATAAAAAACGGTAGGACAACAGGTGATTTTTCCTTTGATACAGAAGGACTTACACCCTGGAGCCCCGAAAACCCCAAGCTTTACACCCTTGTTATCACAAGCGGAGAAGGAAGCTTAGAGCGAAGCTTCGGCGTAAGAAGGCTCGTTCCCGACGGGCCCCATTTCAGGCTTAACGGCGTGCCCTATTTCCTTCGCGGAATCTGCGAGCATTGCTATTTCCCCGAAACCATTCACCCTGCACACGACCTTACATATTACAGAAGCATCATCCGCGAAATAAAAAAGCTTGGCTTTAACTTTATCCGCTTCCATACCTACATCCCCGAAGAGGAATATATGCAGGCGGCAGACGAGCTTGGAATTCTTCTTCACGTTGAAAGCCCCAACAACACTTCTTTATCCGAATGGAAGGAAATCGTTAATTTCTGCAGACGTCACACCTCTGTTGTGATTTACTGCTGCGGTAACGAGCTTCAGATGGACGATGACTTTATTGCCCACTTAAATAAATGTGCAGATGCTGTGCACGAGGGAACAGACAGTCTGTTTTCTCCTCTTTCCGCACTCCGCGGTCTTGAATATAACCACGTTGAGGCAGATCAGAAGGACTTTTTGGTGGAAGAACCTTTCCGCCACAATCCCACAAGAATAAAGAGGGTGGGCGAGTTTGCCGATATGTATTCAAGCTACACCAACGCCCGCCACAGCTATAATTCACCTGACTGCGATCCTGCCGAGATTGATTCCTGGAGCGAGGTTTATCACCATAAGCCGAGAGTCAGCCACGAAATCTGCATCGACGGCACATATACTGATTTAAGCATAGAGGAGCGCTATAAAGGTCTTCGCGTAGGAAAAACTGAAATGTTTTCTTCCCTTCGTGAGCATCTTACTAAAGAGGGCGTAATAAAAAAAGCACCCCTTTACTTTAAGACCACATCCGAATGGCAGCGCCGTGCAAGAAAATATTGCTTTGAGGCACTCCGCCGAAGCGAAAATATGGCGGGCTATGACTTTTTAGGCCCCATCGATACCCATTGGCATACCTTCGGATATGACTGCGGTATGATGAACGAGTTTTACGAGCTTAAGCCCGGCGAAACTGTGAGAAACGTAAGAATGTATAACTCCGAAACCGTTCTTCTTACAGACCTGGCGAGAAAAGCAAACTTTGCTTCAAACGAAGCACTTTCCTGTAACATCTTAACTTCCTGCTATGCAAAAGAGGCCCTTACAGATGCAAGGCTTGACATCCGTCTTATGGCAGAGGATGAGATAATTGAAAGAAGAAGCGTAAATATAGAAAAAATCGAAAACGGAAAGGTTTCCGAAATTTACAGGCTTGATATGACTATGCCCAAGGTAACAGAGGCAAAGGCGTTAAAGCTTTATGCAAGTCTTGAAAATGATAAGCTTTTTGCGGAAAACGAGTGGGAGCTTTATGTTTACCCCGAAGTTACGGAGGAAAATCCCGGGGACATTTTAGTTACTTACGGAATGACGGAGGATGAGCTCATTGCCACCCTTAAGGCGGGATGCGATGTGCTTCTTTTGGGTGCTTCGCCCTTCAAGGTAAAGGGACTTGCGAGAAAGCCTGCACTTCCCGGCCGTTCTGCGGGCAATTTAGGAAGCGTTGTATATGACCATCCGGCAATAAACTTTATACCCAATGAAGGCTTTTGCGCATGGCAGTTTGATGAGCTTTTCCGTGGCGGAAACACGGTCTGCTTCTGGGATAAGGATGTCCCCTTTAACCCCATCGTTGAAATCGTGTCAACCCATAAATATGTAATCCGTCAGGCATCTCTTTTTGAATTTTCGGCATACGAGGGAAGATGCGTGGTGTGCTCTTTTAATTTCAATACTGCGGACGTTACGGGAAGCTATTTAAAATCACAGCTCATAAAATATATGAAGAGCGAGGATTTCGCACCCGGCAAGTTTACACCGGATCAGCTTTCAAAGCTCATCCACGGCGCAGGTCACAGCGTAATGGGTAACGTAAACATTGCCTTTAACCCCAACTATAAAACGGCGGTAAGAAAGAAATAAAATAGGGATGCATAGGGGATTATCGGGGATGTTTATCTCTGATAAGCCACGCCTGAGCATCCCTTTCTGACTTGGAGATGACAGATTTTGAGCACAATAACAAAGGATTTCACAAAAGGTAATATAGCAAAAAGCCTTTTATATTTTACGGTTCCCTTTATGCTGTCAAATGCCCTTTTGGTTTTATACAGCACCATTGATATGATGGTTGTGGGAAATTACGTGGGAACGGAAGGCTTGTCTGCCGTATCACAGAGCAGTCAGATAGTAAACTTTGCAGTTATGGTCTGCCTCGGCTTTTCAAATGCGGGGCAGGTTCTGGTTGCCCAGGCACTTGGCGCAGGAAAACGTGACAGACTATCTTCAGTCATCGGAACACTTTTTTCCCTGCTTGTGATGTTTTCCGTTGTGTTAAGTCTGTTTCTTATAGGCTTTAAGGAAACTATTTTCGACCTTATGAATATAACGGATCCTGAAACCAGGGCAATGGCGGCGGATTATCTTATAATCTGCGGCGGAGGTCTCGTTTTTACAGCAGGCTACAATATGGTATCTGCAGTGCTCCGCGGAATGGGAGATTCCAAAAGACCGCTTTTATTCATCGTTATCGCATCGGTGATAAATTTAGTGCTTGACCTTTTATTTACCGGGCTTCTTGGCTTCGGCGTTGCAGGTGCGGCGTGGGCAACCATCATAGGTCAGGCGGCATCGTTTATATTCTCGGTTTACTACCTTTACAAAAAGAAGGAAGAATTCGGCTTTGACTTTAAGAAAGAAAGCCTTAAATTTGAAAAAACGCACGCCAAGCTTATCATAAGTCTGGGAACGCCTATGGCGATTCAGTCGGGCTTTATAAATATTTCAATGCTTTTCGTAAACGCCCTTATAAATATGGTGAGCGTGGAAGCTTCCGCAACCTTTGGCGTAGGCGTCAGAATTGACGATATTATAAACAAAATTTCCCAGGGCATTCAGTATGCGGCGGTGCCGATAATAAGTCAGAACATTGCATCAAATGATAAGGAAAGGGCAGTAAAAACCGTTTACTGGGCGTGGATTTATTCCTTTGCTATGACCGTTTTCTGTATGATGCTATATGCCTTTTTCGGTAAGGCGCTCTTTATGGCGTTTTCCGACGATGCGGCAGTTCACGAAATGTCGGGGACCTTTATCTCGGCAATACTGTGGATGTTTCCCGCCTTTGCCTTAATGAGGGGAAGCGGGGCATTTATTCAGGGAATAGGTAACGCCCGTCTTGCAATGGTACTTGCCCTTCTTGACGGTGTGGTATTAAGGATCGGGCTTTCCTGGCTTTTCGGAATCGTGATGGGCTTCGGCTTTTACGGCTTTGTGCTGGGCTATGCCCTTGCACCCTACGGCTATGCCGTTCCGTCAACCATATATTTCCTTTCGGGAATATGGAAAAAGAGAAAAGTGCTTGCAGAAGATATATAAGGGGGATTTTTTATGTATACCGTAAACAGCCACGAATTTGAATATAACTATCTTAAAAGTCATAAGCCCCTTTTAAGATATGAGGGCGGAGACTTTTATAAATGGCAGAAAGAGGCAAAGGAAAAACTCTCTGAGCTTCTTGGCTTTCCCTATGAAAAGGGCGCGTGCAAGGCGGAAATCGAATACAAAGAAGAAAAGGATGACCATACAGAATACCGCTTTTTGGTTGAAACGGAGCCCGGCTATAAAGTGCCCTGTCATCTTGTGGTGCCAAAGGGCGATAAGGAAAAATATCCTTTGACCATATGCCTGTCGGGTCACGGCGGTGGGATGCACGTTGCGCTTGGCAAAGCAAAGTGCGAAGCGGATGAAAAAGCACTCTCCTCCTGGCATCACCGCGCAATGGCACCCCGCAGTATAAAGGAAGACAGATGCGGCCTTGTAATTGAGGCACGTTGCTTTGGTGAAAGCAGCTTAAAGGGCTATGGCACAAGCTGTACGGAGGCATCCAAAATCGCCATCCTTATGGGAAGGTGCACCGTGGGCGAAAGAGTTCACGACGTGTCCTGCATTCTTGATGCAGTGGCGGATGCGTTTTCCTTCGTTGATATGGAAAGCATCGTCTGCACGGGAAACTCCGGCGGCGGAACGGCGACATTTTATCTTGGCTGTATGGATGAAAGAATCGGCTTTGTTGCACCAAGCTGTTCTGTCTGTACCTATGAAGCTTCCATTGCGGCGATGGAACATTGTATGTGTAACCACGTTCCCTATATAAGAAAATATTTCGAGATGGGGGACTTGGCAGGACTTATTGCACCGAGAAAGCTTTGTATTGCGGCAGGCATTGAGGATAATATTTTCCCGATTGAGGGGACGAAGGAAAATTTTGAGCTTGTTAAAAAATGCTATGAGGCAGCAGGCGCACCCGGTAACTGCGCCCTTGTAGTGGGAGATAAGGGGCATCTTAACTATGCCGACTTAATCTGGGAAAAGCTTTACGAAATGGGGCTTTGATATGATAAAATTATACAGCCATAACGTGTGGAACAAAGCACCCACGGCGTGGCGCAATAAAATTATAAGAAAAATGATAAAGGATATGGATGCGGACTTTTGCACCTTTGCTGAGTGTGGTCCTGCAACAATAAGGGCAGGGGAAGCACCCCTTCCGTTGCTTATGGCGGACGAATATACAGAGCTTTGTCCTGATTTATCAGGCACAAACTTCACACCCGTATTTTATAAAAAGGATAAGTTTGATGTACTTGATTCGGGCTATCACCTTTATACCGGGCTTAATGACGCTGCTTCTAAGTCCGTTACCTATGGCGTATTTTCCGACAGGGCAACGGGAAAAAAGCTTGCTGTGGCATCAACCCATTTCTGGTGGATGGCAGATTCCGAAAAGGACAATTTGCAGCGCATTGAAAATGCACGCGAGATGAAAGAACTTTGCGACAAAATAATTAAAAAGTATAATGTGCCCGTGATAATCGGCGGGGACTTTAATAACGGCTTTAATGCAGACCAGGGGGATGAGCCCTACAGAAAAATGCTTGATATGGGCTTTTCTGATGTCCGCATAACGGCGAAGGAAACAACCGATGTGCTAACCCATCATACCGAGCCCGTACTTAAGGAAGACGGAACGTGGGAAAACACCGATATGCCCGTAAGAAATCTTGACTATATATTCACCCTTGGGGGCGGCATAACGGCAGAAAAGTTTGATATTCTTATAAGCCATGAGGCGTTGGTCTCGTCAGACCACTGCCCGCTGGCGGGCTATTTTGAAATAAGCCTTTAAATCGGAGTGAAAATATGAAAATATACCTTTTAGATATTGAAAAATTAATGATACTTTCCTGGGAAAAATATTTCGGTAAGGAAAAAGATGTAGAAATCATTCACGCTGATTTTGAAAGCTTTATGAAGACACATAAAGTTGATGCGGTTGTTTCTCCTGCAAATTCCTTCGGGCTTATGGACGGAGGCTATGACCTTGCAATTACCGATTGGTTCGGAGAAAGCTTACAGAAAAAGGTGCAAAAGTATATAATTGAAAACTATTTCGGAGAACAGATTGTGGGAACAAGCTTTATAACCGATATTCCCGGAAGCGATGTGCGCCTGATACATACTCCTTCCATGCGGGTTCCGGATATCATTGAAGATGCTTCCGTGGTATATCAGTGTATGCGAAGTACATTGATGACTGCATTGAAAAATGGGGTAGAGATCATTGTGATACCTGCCTTTGGTTGCGGTACCGGTATGTTAAAGGAAGATGATGTGGCAAGGATGATGTACTTTGCCTATAGGCAGATTGGAAATCCGCCCAAAGAATTGTCCTGGGACTATGCATATTCAACCCATTATAAAAAATTGTGGTAAAGGAGAAAGTTATGAGTTACGTTGCGGACTTGAAAAGATACGAAAAAATGGAATACAGAAAGTGCGGGGAGAGCGGGCTTAAGCTTCCTGCGGTTTCCCTTGGCTTATGGCACAATTTCGGAGATACGGGAAATTTTGAAAATATGAAAGCGATGTGCCGCACCGCCTTCGACCTTGGCATAACCCATTTTGACCTTGCCAACAATTACGGTCCT
>JAUNRD010000521.1 GCA_030535815.1 Clostridia bacterium | reverse complement strand
TGTTGAAGACAGCGTTATTATGCCTAACACCGTAATAAGAAAGGGCGCAGCAGTAAAATATGCTATCCTTTCCGAAAACGTTGAAATCGACAAAAATGCCCGTATCGGCGACAAGCCCGAATACTATTCCAAGTCGGAATGGGGCATTGCAGTCATCGGAAAAGGCAACATTGTTGCGGCTAACACCGTAGTGAAGCCCAAGGAAATTATATAAGGAGGCGTGTAACCATGAATATGGCAGGTATTATATTTTCAAATCTTTTTGACGAAAATTTCGGCTTACTTACCAAAAACAGAACGGTGGCATCTCTCCCCTTCGGCGGAAGATACCGTCTTATCGACTTTGTTTTATCAAATATGTCAAACTCCACAATCACAAATGTGGGCATTGTAACAAAGTATAACTATAATTCCCTTATGGACCATCTCGGCTCCTCTGCAGAATGGGACTTAAACCGCAAAAACGGCGGAGTTTATCTCCTTCCTCCCTTCTCATCGGGACAGACCACGGTTTATCAGGGCAAGCTTGAAGCGCTTTATTCCGCTTTTTCCTTCCTCGACAAGATAGACCAGGACTATGTGGTTTTATCAGCCTCAACTGTAATCTGCAACATCGACTATAACGATGCATTGGAATCGCACATAAAGTCCGGCGCCGACATAACTGTTATCTCCAACAAGGTTAAGGCTGACAAGCAGAGAAATTATGCTATGATTACGGAAATGTCAAAGAAAAAGGTAACAGAAATCTTGGTTGACTATCCCGCATTGAAGGACGGCACTCTTGCCTCCATGGGTATGTACATAATGGAAAAGCAGAAACTGGTTGCCGCAATAAAAGAATCCGTATCCAAGGGCAGGCATCACTTGGAGCGCGACTTAATTCAGCGTGAATTCAATAAGGGCGCATTAAAGGTAAATGTATTCGAATTCAAGGGTAAGGTCATAAGAAACAACAGCATTGCAACATATTTCAACAACAACTTAGCACTTATCTCAGACGAAGAATTGAGACGCGATATATTCAATCCCGCACGCCCCATTTACACCAAGGTTCGTGACGAGGTTCCCACATTTTATGCAACAGGTTCTTCCGTGGACGAATGTCTTGTTGCAGACGGTTGCAGAATTAAGGGAAATATCGAAAACTCCGTTCTCTTCCGTGACGTAAAGATAGAAAAAAATGCATCCGTTAAAAATTCAATCATCATGCAGGGCAGCGTAATAGGCGAAGGTTGCGAAATTGAATACGCAATCATCGACAAGGATGCGAAAATTTCTGCAGGCACCGTACTTAAAGGCGCCAAGAACGCTCCCTTAATCGTAGAAAAAGGAGAAACAGTATGAAAATACTTTTCGCAGCAAGTGAAGGTGCACCATATATAAAATCCGGTGGCCTCGGTGACGTAATCGAAGCACTCCCTTCGGAGCTTTCGAACAATTCTGAATACGAAGTTTCCGTGGTGCTTCCCTACTATAAATCACTTAAGGAAAATCCCGACTTCAATCCCGAATTTATAAAAAGCTTTTATGTTTCCATCGCTCACAGGGATACCTATGTCGGAATATTTACCCTTAAGAACAAAAATGTCACCTATTAT
>JAUNRD010000096.1:392-6949 GCA_030535815.1 Clostridia bacterium | reverse complement strand
TCATTGAAAGAGAGGGAATCCATATTTCCGCTCCGTTTACGCTTGCACTTACCGGAACAGTGATAAAGGATGCCACAGCCAGAATTGAAAGGATTAAAGATATTATTTTTTTCATATTCATTCTCCTTTCTTACAAAAGCTCTGCGGCCTTTAACGCCGAGGTTTTATCCGCACCGTACTTTGATACAGTCCATATTCCGTTTTCGTTTTCTACCGTCCAGCCAAATACGTCGGAAAGGTATGAAAGAGGCACATAGCAAAGACCGTCTATCATTTTCACGGGGTTAGTAAGAGCTTTCGCCCTTCCACCTATTCTTACCTCATTTGAACCAATTACGGTGTATGACCATACATAGTCCGTAATCTCGGCACCTTCGATGCCGTGGGTGCTTAAGAACATAATATTGTTTTCGTAATTTATCTTATACTTGGTTTCGCCGTAGCCCAAAATTTCCTCGGTGGCAGTAACGGGAACATAGAGCATTCCGTTTTCCGTAAAGGTCTTAACCCTTGTATCAGCCTCGTACAAATACATTTCGCCGCCGTTTACGTTCATACGGTTATGATTTTCCTTAAGCACCGTTGTATCGTAAAGATTGTCACGCGTAAGCTTATCAAGGCTCTTTTGCTCGATTTCGGTATAGAGATAGTTAAATCTTCCGTTTGGTGCTACGCTTCCGTGCTCGTAAAATCTTAAAATATCGCCGTTTTCAAAGGCGGAATCCGCCCACTTGAATTCGAGGTCTGTTACTGTTTCTCCAAGGAGCTCTCTCGGAATCGCAACGGTAAAGCGCTTGTCTGTAATTTCCGATTCTGCTCCTGCTATGCTCTTCCAGAGTCCGTTTTCAAATTTTGCAAGAGTTCCTGTCGAAAGCACGTTATAAGAAAAGTCATAGCCTTCCCATCCTGTTGCGCGGTTTCTGTCTATATCGATATAAAGGTGCATAAAGCAGTTATTCTTTTCGATTTTTTCCTCGCAAACTGCGGTGAAATAAAGTTTTTCCGCACTTCTTGCCACCTTTGCACTCTTTATGAGGTTTCCGATTTTTGTGGTGTAGTGATAATGCTTTCCGGTTTCTTCGTTAACCATTCCTTCGTGGTCACGCTCATAGCCTTCAACCACGTTAAGATATTCGGGGGTAACATTTTTCCACTGTTCGTCGCCACCCGAAATGTCAATCTCTGTTTCTGCAGATGCTAAAGGTGCGGGACGAACACCCTTATACTTTCTTACGAAATCGCAGAAGAGCATATAATAGTCGTCTCGGAGAGCACCTCCGGCAGGCTCAATATCACGGCTGTTTTCCTCGTCAAAGGTATCAACAAAGGCATTTACAAAGCCGTTGTAGGACGCCATTCTTGCCGCAGACCACTCGTTCCAGCCGTCCACCATTACAATCATGGGGTCTTCTTCAAGCACGCGGGATGCCTGCTCCTTGAAGAAATATCCCTGATTTTTAGCTTCCGGTCTGTAGTCTTCGCCGAAGGCTTCGGTGTAGCTTCTTCCTTTGGTGTAGGGATCAGAAAATACGCCTGTTTTCTCATACTCATATTCATAGGAGTGGTTTATGCCGGTACCGAGGCTTACACACTCGGTTCTTTCGGCGTTTTTAGATGTTTTCCATCTCGTCTGAGGATAGTTCTGAAGCCACTGCCAGCCTACCGCAATACCCTCATCCCCGGTGTCACGCTCCGCATTGCGGCGCCAGGTGAAGTTTTCCGCAATATCGGAAAGCACTCTGTTTGTTTCAATATCCTTACCCTTGCCGTACTGTTCATAGGCATTCCTGGGATTGCCGCCGTAATAGAGGGGCTTTCCTTCCCATTCGTACCAGAGGTCACGGTATCTGGGATTTTCAATGATGTTATGATAAATCGCCCTGAAGCCGTAGCGTGTATCCGTTGACCAGGAGAAAATTTCAGGCACATTAACGCCCGACGCTTTTGCATCGGCAAAGGCTTCAAACATCATAACCGTTGCGGGAATGAACGCGATTGTTGAGTTTGACATATCTAAAAATACCGCATCAACCCCTGCATTTGCCAGCATTTCTGCGTGACGGCGGTATGTGAAATAGTCATAGCTGTTATAAAAGCCGAAAAGCGGCTCTCCCCAGAAATATCTTACATCGGTGCCCCAGCCGCTGTGGGCGTGGTCGTCCTTCGCCTCGGGATATTTTGCAAGTATTTCCGAAGTTATTTTTGCAGTTTCGCGATTTGTGGGGAAGGCGTTCCAGTAAAACATAGCCACCTCGTGAAGCCCTTCCTTCACTTCGCCCGCTTCCTCATAATCGGCTAATTTTCTGCCGAGGGCATCGGTACCTGCCCAGGTGTCGGCATAATTGTCGACAATCGCGCTGTCGGGCACTATCCCTTCCTTTTCCACCTTCCCGGTAGAAAGAATAACGGTTTTTATCACGTTATCGGAAAATTCGCCGTAGGTGGATTTTATATATAAATTATGAAAACCTGTTACCTCTTTTATATTGGCAGAAAATGTTCCGTCCACGGTGTTATGCTCGTTGAAAAGCACATAGCCAAGGCAGTCGCCCGTTTCGGGATCGTCTATACGAAGCTGATATGCATCACCGTTTTCAACGGAGTGCACAATAGAGTCTCCCTTTATGGTTATGGACTTTATGTCGGTGAGGTTTACATTTTCAAACATAATGTAGTCACCGACGGAAATTGCAGTTACGCCCTCAGAGGTCTTATTCACATTGTGAAGTACAGTCGCCTCTGTCGCATAAAACGTGGTTTCTTCCGCCATAACATAGGTGCAGGAAAGCATCATAGCAAGCGAAAGTAAAATTGAAACGATTTTTTTCATATTTCATTCCTCCTTTTTCGCAGTATAACATAAAATATCAGACTTGTAAATGGATAACAACAACAAAACTTGCACAAAAGCGACCTGTTGAAAAAACGAATGCACGTTATTGTGCAAAAAAGCAGCGGCACTACTTTAAGTGCCGCTGCTTTATGATACATCAATCTTAATAGTTTGTAATGGTAATTGTCTGTGTTGCGCCGTCCCAGGCTACGTTATAGCCGAGATGCTCGGACACGAAACGAAGAGGAATAAATGTTCTTCCCTCAACGATTCTGGGAGGTTCATTCAAGGTGTAACGGATTCTTCCGTAGCGACCTCCTGTTACGAAAACCAGCTTGTTCCATATCTGAAGCTCTATTTTCATTGCAGAGGTATCAACCGTTACCATCTGGATGTCCCCGTCCCAGGAAATGGTTGCTCCCATTTCCTCTAAAAGTCCTCTTAAGGGGATTAAGGTATATCCGCCATCGATATAAGGTGCTACATCAAGTGTTACGGTTCTGGGTGCAGCCGTTCCCTTTGCGATTATGATATCCTTTGAGCCTATTCTGAGCTCATACTTTATCCTGTTTTCCTTTTCAAGCTCCTTTGCCGCAGCTCTGTCCTGATAAACCTTTATTTCGGCGCAGGATGCACGCTCTGCAAAGTGTCCGCTTATTTCAAACTGGATATAACGAGCCTTTACAGACTTGCTTAAGGTTACTCTCTTTGTATCAAGGCTCTTTTCAAAGGAAAGTCCGTCTGCTACCATATCAAAGTTTTCACCGTCAAGACTTGACCAGATGGAAAAGTTAGTCCATGTTCCGTGAAAGTCCGCTGACTGGCGGGGAGTTATGTCAAAGTCGGTTACGGCATAGGTTCCGCCAAGGTCAAGCTCCAGCACAACGGGCTCCTTTGTTGCCTCGGTCTGCCAGAAGTTTTTATCTGTTCCGTCAAGCACTCTGTCGGGGGTATTTCCGCCCCAGGAGGTGTCTTCGCAGGATGCGGAGATTTTACTGCTCGGAACTTCTATAATACCGTGGCTGTCGCTGTATTCCATATATTCCTTAGCCGGAACTGTGGGCGCGCCCTCAAGCGGTGCAAGAAGGTTGAGCTCCGCACAGGTACCGTAGCCGCCGGAGGATTCCACAAAGCGGAAACGGAATTCCTTTACAGGAATGTTTGCCGCAAAGGTTACTGTTCTTGTGCCGGCGGTTGATGACATTTCGCCGCTGTTAAGCATAACCCATTCCTCTCCAACCTTGGCATAGGTTTCATACTTTGTGCAGCTGCCGGAGCCACCGCCCGGTCTTGTAGTATAGGAAAAACCGTAAATAGGTGTTTCTTCGGGAAGTGTTATGTCAATGTCGTGGGGAGGTGCATCACGGTAGGTGATGGTTGTTCCCGAATTTTCATAGTAGGAATGCCAGTAGGTTTCGGGGTTTTCGTCAATTATAAATCTCTTATATGCACGGCTTGGGTTTATTGTAGAGTAAACCTCAACCTCCCACGCCTCGTGGTTACCGAGGGTTTCAAGAACGGGAAGCCAGATTTTTGCCTCAACCTCTTCTGCAAGGGAAGGGACCATTATGAGGCAGGAAAGCATTAAAACTGAAAGGATTAAAGATATTAATTTTTTCATATTCGTTTCTCCTTTCTTATAAAAGCTCTGCCGCTTTTGCGACAGCGGAAGCATATGCTCCGTAGTGTGCTACTGTCCAGATTCCGTTTTCGCCCTTTACTTCCCATCCGAATACGTCGGAGAAGTAGGAAAGCGGAATGTAGCAAAGACCGTTAATAACCTTTACGGGGTTTGTAAGAGTTGCGGCACGTCCGTTAATTCTTACTTCGTTTGTTCCGAGTACGGTGTAAGACCATACATAATCGGTGATTTCGAAGTTTTCAAGACCGTGGCTGCTTAAGTGAAGCATATTCTTTTCGGGATAGAATTCATACTTTGTTTCTCCGTAGCCTAAAATCTCTTCTGCCGCAATTACGGGAATGTATAACATTCCGTTTTCAACAACGGTTGTAATTCTTGTATCAGGCTCGTATACGTACATTTCACCGCCGTTTACATTCATACGGTTGTGATTTTCTTTAAGAACTGTTGTATCGTACAAGTTGTCTCTTGTATTCTTATCCAGGCTCTTTTGTTCAATTTCGGTGTAGAGATAGTTGAATCTTCCGTTCGGTGCAACGCTTCCTTTTTCGTAGAAGAGAAGAAGGTCGCCATTTTCAAATACGTTGTCAGCCCACTTGAATTCAAGTTCAACAGTTCCTGTTTCTCCGATTAATGCTCTCGGAACGGAAACTGTTATTCTCTTACCTGTAATCGCTTCTTCGGTTCCTGTAAGTGCAACCCAGGCACCGTTTTCATATTTTGCAAATGTACCTGTGCCGAGCACGTTGTAGGAATAGTCATAGCCTTCCCAGCCCGTTGCACGGTTACGGTCAGCATCGATATAAAGATGCATAAAGGAATCGTTTTTAACAATATCCTTTTCGCAGACTGCGGTGAAGTAAAGCTTTTCCGCATCGCGAGCCACCTTTGCGCTCTTTATAAGATTGGAAATTTTTGTGGTGTAGTGGTAATGCTCGCCTGTTTCGGGATTTATAAAACCTTCATGGTCACGTTCATAGCCTTCAACCACATTCAAGAACTCAGGTGCAACGTCTGCCCACTGTGCATCACCGCCTGAAAGAGCGATGGTCTTTTCAGCGCTTGCAACGGGTGCGGGACGAACGCCCTTATACCTTCTTACGAAATCTGTAAGAAGCATATAATAGTCATCACGGAGTGCGCCTCTTGAAGGCTCAAAGTCACGGCTGTTTTCATCGTTGTAGGTATCAACGAAGGCGTTTGTAAAGCCGGAATACTCTGCGTTTCTGCCTGCTGCCCATTCGTTCCATCCGTCAAGGATAACATTCATAGGATCTTCTTCAAGCACGTAGGATGCCTGTTCCTTGAAGAAATAACCCTGGTTTTTAGCATCAGGTCTGTAATCTTCGCCAAATGCTTCGGTGTAGCTACGTCCCTTAACGTAGGGATCTGAGAATACGCCTGTCTTTTCATATCCGAATACGTAGGAGTGGTTTATACCGGTACCGAGAGTCATAGCTTCTGTTCTTTCGGCATCAGCACTTGTTTTCCACTTTGTCTGGGGATAGTTCTGAAGCCACTGCCAGTTGATGCCATAGGCTTCTTCTCCTATGTTTCTTGCCCCATTTCCTCTGTGTGTGGAGTTGTCTATAATGTCCTTAAGAACTCTTATAGTTTCGGTGTCTCCTTTCTGTAATGCCTTTTCATAAGCAGCCTTGGGAGCGCCTCCGAACATAAGTCTCTTGCCATCCCATTTATACCATATATCTTCGAATCTGGGGTTTGAAAGTATGTTATGGTAAAGTGCACGGAAGCCCATATCTGTACTTGTTGACCAGGTATATATTTCGGGAATGTTTACACCTGCTTCCTTTGCATCAGCAAAGGCTTCAAACAGTAAAACAGATGTGGGAACAAATGCCCATGTTGCATTTGACATATCCAGGAATATGGAGTCAACGCCTGCATTCGCCAGCATTTCCGCGTGACGGCGGTATGTAAAATAGTCATAGCTTGTGTAGTAGCCGAAGAGGGGTTCTCCCCAGAGATATCTGGCTTTAGTATCCCACGCTTCGTGATAATAGTCGTCCTTCGCCTCGGGATACTTTGCAACGATTTCCGAAGGAATTCTTGCATTGGAGC
>JAUNRD010000096.1:0-382 GCA_030535815.1 Clostridia bacterium | reverse complement strand
AGTTCCAGTAGAACATGGAAACCTCGTGAAGTCCTTCCTTTACGGGGCCTGCCTCTTCAAAGTCAGCAAGTTTTCTTCCGAGAGCATCTGTTGCAACCCATGTATCTGCATAGTTATCAACTATTGCACTGTCGGGAACAACGGTAGTATTACCCTCATCAACGGTTTCGGATGAGAAAATAATCTTTCTTATTACGTTTTCTGAGAACTGACCGTAGGTTGACTTTATGTATATATCGTGCACGCCTTCTGTTTCCCTGATATTTGCAGAGAATGTTGCATTAAGAAGCTCCTTTTTGTTAAAGAGCACATAGCCAAGGCAATCTCCCTTAAGAGGATCATCTATACGAATCTGATATGCATCGCCGTTTTCAACGGAAGG
>JAUNRD010000095.1 GCA_030535815.1 Clostridia bacterium | reverse complement strand
TTTCCTACATACATTTCAACGGAAGAATTTTCAACTTCATAGATATAAATAAAGCAGTATCGGATAGCAGAGGATATCTGATTGATGAACTTACCTGGGATGGAGTTCACTTAGGAGAAGAAGGATGTAAATTGTGGGCAGAATATCTTAAGACTCATGCTATCGGAGGCGAGAGTGCTTCGGTTGAAGCGCTGGCTGAAGAGAGCGGAGAAAAAGAATTGTCCATGGGTAAATATAATCTTGAAGAAATGGCAGAAAAGCTTAAGGAAGAAGTGACCTTCGAAGGGGATGTCGGAAAAACCAGTCCGGAAACGCTTGTTATCACTCACGGAGTAAACGAAGAATCTGTTTCCTATGCCTGCGGATATATCGGAGGTGGAGCAACCGCCGAAGAAATTGCTTTATTTGAGGCAAACAGCGAAAGCGAAGCAGAAGAGATAAAAGCTGATCTGAAAGACTATATCGAAAGCAGAAAAAAGAGTTTTGAGAGTTATATTCCAAAGGAAGTGCCAAAACTTAACAATGCGGTCTTGTATTCAGAAAAAGAACTAGTGGTTTTAGTAATAGCTTCTGAAACGAACGATGCAGAAAATCTGCTGGAAGATATTATTGAGTAAAAACAATTTTTGAGGCGATGTTCCTCAGGTAGAAGGTGGCTTCGGATTGTTATTTTCTGATGGTAGCACGAAAAAAATGCAGACACAACGTGTCTGCATTTTTTATATTACTCTTGCAGCGATAGCGAAGATTTTTTCAAAGGTCAGTTTTTCGCATAATGCATTGCAATCGCTCAGGTTGTCGAAAAGTCCGTAAACGCATGATCCGCTTCCGCTCATAAGGGCACCGACGGCACCTTCTGCAAGTAAGCGTTCCTTGAATCTGAGAACTGCAGGTCGTAATGTTCCTGCCGGATATTCAAATGCATTGTAAAGATACTTTGCCGCATCGGATACGGAATTGTTTTTTAATGCTGCCATCATGGGCTCGGGTGAAGGATGAGCGTTATCTCCTTCACTGTCATAACGCTCATACATCATTTTCGTGTTCAGTGAAAATCTTGGATTTATAATTGCGGCGTAGCAGCAGGAAAAGGTGGGAAGAGGAGTCATGATTTCTCCGATTCCTTCGCAAAGAGCGGCACCTTTTTTCATACAGAAAGGAATGTCTGCGCTTAATGAGGCTCCCATTTTCAGCAGTTCTTCATCGCTGAAGGGTTTTCTGAAAATGTAATTAAGTCCTGATAAGACGGCGGCACCATCGGTGCTTGAGCCGCCAAGCCCTCCGCCTATGGGGATTCTTTTTGTTATATTTATTGAAATGCCTTGTGTTGTCTTTAATTCGGATAAGAATTTTGCGGCGGATTTATATGCTATATTCCGTTCATCTGTGGGGATATAAGGGTTTCCGGTTGTGATGATTATTCTTTCTTCTCTGTTAAAGGTAAGGTTGATGCTGTCGTGCAGGTCTAATGAGTGCATAACGGATGCAATATTATGGTATCCGTCTTCACGCTTGCCTGTTATATCCAGAAACAAATTGATTTTGGCGTTTGCCGAAACCGTGATGTTCAAAATAATGCCCCCTTGCGGTATTTATACAATAAGAATACCACAAGGGGATAAGAAAGTCAAATGTTAAAGTATAATACAGATAAGACCGCCGGAGCCTTCGTTGATGATGCGCTCCAGTGTTTCTCTTATTTTGTCACGGGCATCGTCGGGCATACGGGATAATTTGTTGTTTAATTCTTCTGTGACAAGCTCATGAAGACTCTTACCAAAGAGCTTGGATTCCCAGAGTTTTATGGGGTCAGACTCAAATTCATCCAAAAGATAATGGACAAGCTCTTCTGATTCCCTTTCTGTGCCCACAATGGGGGAAAGTTCTGTCTTGATATCTGCCCTCATCATATGTATAGATGGAGCGCTGGCGCATAAACGAACCCCGTATTTTCCGCCATGGCGGATGATTTCCGGTTCTTCCAGCGAAAGCTCATCCGGAGCGGGGCTCACTATTCCGTAGCCTGTTTCCTTCACCTTGTGAAGGGCGTATTTTATTCTGGAATACTCTTTTTCCATGGAAGAAAGGGTAATCAATAAGCGCAGAAGCTTCTCTTCACTATCCACATCAAAGCCTGTTGTGTCTTTTATTATTCCGTAGAAGAGGCTTTCGTCAACGGTGGTTTTTATGTTTACGGTGCCGGTGCCGAGGTCTATTTTGTCGGTGAAGGCGTCTGTTATAAAATCCTCTCCTGAGAGAGCATCGGTCAGAATGGAAATTTCCCTTATATTTTTTATGCCGTATACGGTTTCGCGGATTTTTGAATATATTCTTTTCTTTAAACTGTGCTCCATGGAGAGGGCATCGATCCAGGAGGGAATATCAATTCCTATTTCTGTTACCGGAAATTCGTATAAAACGGCTTCTAAAATAGAAGTAATATCCCTTTCTGTCATTTTTGCACAGTTTATTCTTTTTACCGGGACATCGTATTTGCCGTGGATGTCATCGGCTGCGGATTTTGCTTCTTCGCTTTCGGGAATTGCGGAATTTAGAAGAACGATAAATGGCTTACCGATGGCTTTGAGCTCTTCTATTACCCGTCCTTCTGCTTCGATATAATCTTCTCTTGGAATGTCTGTTATGCTTCCGTCGGTGGTTATGACAAGGCCGATGGTGGAATGTTCGTTTATTACTTTTTTTGTCCCGTATTCTGCTGCTTCGTTAAAGGGAATGGCTTCTTCGGACCATGGGGTTTTTACCATACGGGGAGCGTTGTCTTCCGTATATCCGATGGAACCCGGAACTATGTAACCTACGCAGTCGATTAAACGGACGTTGAAAAATGAGGAGCTGTTATCAAGAGAAATCCTGACAGCTTCGTTGGGGATAAATTTAGGCTCGGTTGTCATTATGGTACGGCCTTCGGCACTCTGGGGCATTTCATCCGAGGCCCGCTCTCTTTTATAAGGATTGTCAATTTTCGGCAGAACGAAATAATCCATAAACTTCTTTATGAATGTGGACTTTCCCGTTCGTACGGGACCGACGATGCCGAGATAGATATCACCCTGGGTGCGAAGAGCGATATCGGAATAAATGTTTTCCAAAAAAATCATTCCTTTCCAAAGGCATAAAAGCGCTCTGCCTTCTTTTAAAAGTGTGTTTTGTACATTACTATGCGAAAGGGGAGGGGATTATTACAGATATATGTAAAACCGATTGTCTTATATTTGTCAAATATGGTAAAATTGTATTGACAAAAGCCCTTTATCATGGTAATATAACAAAGTAATGTGTGCATAAACACTACATTAGTCCGTGTGTCGTGGACAATTGTGGGCTGTTGTGTGCGCATATGAAACAAAATAAGGATGTAATACATCCGGAAAAATATTGGAGGTAATTCAGTATGAAAAAGGTATTGGCACTTATCTTAGCTTGCCTCATGGTTTGTATGTTATTTACAGCATGTGGCGGCGAAACACAGGTTGAAGAACCCGGCGAAGTAACCGGCGAAGCTACCGAAAAGGTTATAAAGCTCGGCGTATTCGAACCTGCAACAGGCGACAGCGCTTCCGGCGGTAAGAAGGAAATGCTCGGTGTGCAGTATGCTCACTCCCAGACACCCACAGTCGACATCGCAGGCGAAACCTACAAGGTTGAACTTGTATACGGCGACAACGGTTCTGATGCATCCAAGGCTCCCACAGCAGCTTCTCAGCTCGTAAGTGAAGGCGTTGCTATGATTCTCGGTTCCTACGGTTCCGGTGTTTCTATGGCAGGCGGCCCCATCTTTAACGATGCAGGACTTGCTGCTCTCGGTATCACCTGCACAAACCCCAACGTAACAGCAGGTAACGACTATTATTTCAGAATTTGCTTCCTTGATCCCTTCCAGGGCTCTGTTCTTGCAAACTTTGCAGTTGACAAGTTTGCTGCAAAGAAGGCATATCTCTTAGGTGAGCAGGGTAACGAATACGATCAGGGTCTTATCGCATTCTTCGAGCAGGCATTCGTTGCTGCAGGCGGAGAAGTTATAAAGGCTTCTTTCCCCAAGGACAGCTCTGACTTCACAACATATCTTAATCAGGCTAAAAACGAAGGCGCAGAAGTTATCTTTACTCCTGTTTCCATCGCTTATGCTACACAGATCGTAAGCCAGGCTGCAAAGCTTGGTATCGAAATCCCCTTCCTTGGCTCCGATACACTTGACGATAACAAGGTATTAGAGGCTGCTAAGGATACAAACATCAAGCTTTATGTTTCCACCTTCTATCAGGAAGGCGGTTCTCCTGAGTTTGACGCAGGTATCAAGGAATACATCAACACCAACGCTGATGCTAAGACAGCTAACGGCGGTGACGACACAATCTCTGCTGTAACAGCAATGGGTTATGACGCTTACTATGTAGCTCTTGAAGCAATCAAGGCAGCTGATTCTGCAGATCCTGCTGCAATCAAGGCAGCTCTCGGTGCAGTTACATACGAAGGTGTATCCGGTGCAATCGCATTTGACGAAATCGGCGATGCAAAGAGAGATACAGCTTATATCAAGACAGCTGACACAGCTAATGGTGCATGGGCACTTGAAACAGTTCAGACTGTAGCTGAATAATTAATAATAAATAAAGCCGGCGGGGGATTTTACCCCCGCCATACGGCTTTTTATAAAGACCGCGTCAAAAGCGGTTTTTGGCGGAAAAACGCTTTTGAGACGGCCTTGTGCGGTCTATTTATTTGGAGGAGGAACTTATAGTGGATTTTATAATTTCTACACTGCTATCCGGTATATCCGTAGGCGGCCAGTATGCACTGATTGCCATTGGCTATACTATGGTATACGGTATATTGCGACTTATTAACTTTGCCCACGGCGATGTGTTTATGGCCACCGGTCTTATTATGATTTATATGTGTGCGGCATTCCCCTGGTATGTGGCACTGCCTATTACTGCAATGATTACGGTTGTTCTCGGTTTTGTTATTGAGCGTGCTGCATATAAGCCTCTTCGTACCGCACCCAGAATGTCCGTTATGATTTCGGCAATCGGCGTAAGCTATCTTATCCAGAATGTTGCCACTTATGTAACCGGCGGACAGCCTATGGAATATCCCAAAATCCCCTTCCTTTCGGAAATGGTGAATATCGGCGGAGCCACAACCAGTATGGTAACGGTTGTCACTCCGGTTTTGGTTATTCTTCTTGTTATTGCGTTGGTACTGTTAATCAACCACACAAAGGTTGGTATGGCAATGCGTGCTCTTTCGAAGGATTTTGAAACCAGCCAGCTTATGGGTATCAAGATAAACAAGGTTATTTCCATGACCTTTGTTATCGGTTCATTCCTTGCTGCGGTAGGCTCCTTCCTTTATTTCAGTAATTATACAAGAATATATCCCGTATCAGGCGCAATGCCCGGACTTAAAGCTTTCGTTGCAGCGGTGTTCGGCGGGATAGGTTCAATCCCCGGTGCGGTTATAGGTGCTTTTATTATCGGTATCTGCGAAAATATTATAAAGGCACTTCCTCCCGCATGGGAGGTTTCAAATTTCGTTGATGCATTTACTTTTGCGCTTCTCATCATCATCCTTATAGCTAAGCCTACCGGTTTGTTTGGTGAAAAGTCAACAGATAAAGTGTGAGGAGGCGGTAAAATGACAAAGGTTACGAAGACGAAAAAAAATACGGTTGCTGCACTCATTTTCTGCATGGTGCTCCTTGCAATTGTCATATTTCTTGAAAACTCTAAAATTATTCCCCCCACACACATTCTTTTTACAATAATCAAAAAAGGTGCGGTGTATTCCCTTGTGGCGGTGTCCATGAACCTTCTTAACGGCTTTACGGGACTTTTCTCCCTCGGACAGGCAGGATTTATGCTTCTCGGTGCATATACATATGCCATATTTACCGTTCCTACCGCGGTTAAGGATAATGTATATTATCTTCACGGCGGATCCGCAATTGATTTTTCCTTCCAGGAGCTTTACGGAAAGCTCTTCGGAATGGAGGGGGCAGGCGGTGCGATAAGCCTGATTTTAGGTGTACTTACTGCAATTATTTTAGGCGGTATTGTAGCAGCAATTTTTGCTTATTTTATCGGACTTCCTGTATTAAGATTAAAGAGTGACTATCTTGCTATTGCGACTCTCGGCTTTGCGGAAATTATACGAGCTATATTCCAGTGGCAGAAGCTTGGCCCGATAACAAACGGAGCCAATATGATAAATAACATTCCTACTTTTTCAAACTTTAACATAAGGTCGGAAGGTAAGGTTGTGTTTTATCTTTCAAGCTTCGTTCCGGTATTGGTTGCCATGGTTTGTGTTGCGATCATAATACTTCTTATAAACTCATCTTACGGAAGAAGCTTCAAGGCTATAAGAGACGATGAAATTGCGGCAGAAGCAATGGGGATTAACCTTGCAAAGCACAAGATGCTTTCCTTCTGCATTTCCTCTTTCTTTGCAGGTGTGGGCGGTGCTCTTTTTGCAATGTTCACAAACAACGCTCAGGCAAAGCCTTTTACATCGGCACTTACTTATGAAATACTGCTTATTGTTGTAATCGGCGGTATCGGTTCGGTATCCGGAAGCTGTATATCATCCTTCCTTTATGTGGCATGCAGTGAGTGGTTGTTGAGATTTCTGGACAACGAAACCTTTATCGGAGAATTTAAGGTTCCGCTTCTTAAAAACGGATTCCGTATGGTGGTGTTCTCAATCATCATTATGATAGTGGTGCTCTTCTTCAGACAGGGTATCATGGGCTCAAAGGAGCTTCCTGATTTATTTAAAAAGAAAGCAAAGAAGGGAGAGAGTGTAAATGAGTAATTCAGTATTGAAGCTTAACGACATCACAATGCAGTTCGGCGGCGTTGTTGCGGTAAACAACCTCTCTCTTAACGTAAACGAAAACGAAATAGTTTCTTTGATTGGTCCTAACG
>JAUNRD010000520.1 GCA_030535815.1 Clostridia bacterium | reverse complement strand
TAACCACAGTTTTTGCTATTAATCATAATATACCTCAGTTTAAAGTTGCCATCTATAAAATAATCATCATATTCTACCAACTACTGACATACAAATTTCATTTTTTCAAGTATTTGCATAAAAACAAAAATCCTTGCGGATAATAAAGGCAATCTATATTTTACAGAGGTATTAATAATGAAAAATATACGAAACAGAATATTCTTTGGTCTTATGGCACTAATTGTTGCCTTTTCCTTCATAACATATGAGGATGCATCTCCCCTTTCCGTCTTATCAAAGCTGGGAAGTCAGGGGCAGGAGGTAAGAAACATCCAGTCCCGCTTAAAGGAATGGGGCTATTATAAAGGAAGCGTTGACGGTGTTTACGGTCAGCAGACAAAAAACGCCGTAATTAAATTTCAAAAAAAGAACGGTCTTAAGGCAGACGGCATTGCAGGCAACGCCACCTTAGCTGCCATCGGTCTTCCCACAAGCTCATCCTCCTCTTCCTCTTCCTCCGCCAATGTAAATCTGCTCGCCCGTATAATCAACGGCGAGGCAAGGGGCGAAACCTATACCGGGCAGGTGGCGGTTGGTGCCGTGGTATTAAACAGAGTGGAGCATCCGTCCTTTCCCAACACGATAGCCGGGGTGATTTATCAGCCTCAGGCGTTTACCGCCGTGGATGACGGTCAAATCAACGCTTCTGTTACCGCAAGCTGCATCCGTGCCGCAAAAGACGCCTTGAACGGATGGGATCCGACGGGCGGAGCCATTTACTATTACAACCCGAGAACTGCAACAAACCGCTGGATAAGAAGTCGCCCTGTAATCACCACCATCGGAAAACACGTTTTTTGCAAATAATATAATAAAGGAAGGAATCAAAAAATTCCTTCCTTTATTTATTAAAACATATTTGTTGAGCTTAAGTCGCCTATCTTATATCCTAAAAGTCTCGGGGGGCTGTCCATAACAAAGTCGTACTCAACCTCTTCCCCGTTTATGAGCCACTTCTGAGGCTGGTTATTATACATCCAATCCAGTGGCTCTGCCACATCTTCCTGAACGGAGTTAATCTTAAATGCTTTTTTGAGGTCTTCAAAAATTTCAGGTGTTATAACAGAGGGCTGCATTGAAACAAAGAGGGGCGAACCGCTTTTTGATACAAGATCAAGCCACTGACGGTTCAATTTCCAGGGAATGTTATCCGCCATAAGTCCCACACAGTCAGCATCCACCTTATAGAAGGCGTCATTCTGGCACATTCTGAAAGCAAGAGTATTTACTCCGTTCATTCTTGTTACAGACCAGCATCTACCGCTTGTATCGGTACCTGTACGGCTGATTTCAACAAGGCCTGCGCTAAGATGGCTTATTGTGTTACATCCGAGAATATAAATATCTCCCGCAGTTTCCTTTATCAGGCGATAGAAATCAAGGGTTATTTCTGCTCCTGTCTTCTTTCTGTCATAGAAGTGCCACTCCTTGTAATTTGTTATGGAACCGTTTAAGTCCCATCCGAAGTGACCGAACATATCGCACTGTGAAAAATCGTGCTTGATAAGCTCATATCCCCAGCTCTTTATTCTTTCAATATCTTCTTTTATAAGCTTTTTA
>JAUNRD010000094.1 GCA_030535815.1 Clostridia bacterium | reverse complement strand
TTCTTCGTGGTCGTGGTGATGCTCGTGTTCTTCGTGATCGTGACATCCGCAGTCGCAATCTTCATCGTGCTCGTGATGGTGATGATGTCCGCAAACCGGGCACTCACCCTCTTTTTCAAGCTTTTCAATCGCTGCTTTCAAAGTGTTCTCGTGCTCCATAGCGGAAAGAATAGCTTCACCCGTAAGTTCATCCCAGGGTGTTGTTACGATAACCGCATCCTTGTTGTGCTCACGGAGGAGTGCAATGCTTTCTGCAATTTTTTCTTCAGTTGCACTCTGAGTGTGGCTTAAGATAATGCAAAGTGCATTTTTAATCTGATCATTGTAAAACTCACCGAAGTTTTTCATATACATCTTGCACTTTTTAACATCGGCAACCGTGGTAAATGCATTAAGCTGAAGCTCTTCGCATTCTGCTCCTTCAACAGCCTTTATAACGTCTGAAAGTTTGCCAACGCCTGAGGGCTCAATTAAAATTCTGTCGGGATGAAATTCATTTACCACCTTAACCAAAGCTTCGCTGAAATCGCCCACAAGAGAGCAGCAGATGCAGCCTGAATTCATTTCGGTGATTTCAATTCCCGCTTCCTTAAGAAAGCCTCCGTCGATGCCGATTTCACCGAATTCATTTTCGATTAAAACAACCTTTTCACCCTTGTAGGCTTCCTTTATGAGCTTTTTTATAAGTGTAGTTTTGCCTGCACCTAAAAATCCTGAGAATATATCAACCTTTGCCATAAAAATCAGTCCTTCTTTTTATTTTCACAATAAGATATTATATAACCAACTAAAGAAAAAGTCAAGGCAGATAACAAAAAAACTGACGGGCAAAGCCCGTCAGTTTCTATGTATCAATTAGTCAAAAAGATTAATTGTAACAGTCTGTGTATCTCCGTTCCAGTCAACCTTATAGCCAAGGTTTTCAGAGATGAATCTTAAGGGAATTAAGGTTCTTCCGTCCTGAATGAAGGGAGGTGCGTCCATCATAACACGTCTGCCGTTTACACGAGCCTGCTTGTTGTCGATTGTTACAACAACTGTTGCAGCATCTGTCTTAACGGTAGCGGCTCTTGTGTCGCCGTTCCACTCAATTGTAGCACCTGCGATTTCAAAGATACCTCTTACGGGAACGAAAGTTCTTCCGTCCTTAATGATGGGAGCAACGTCGAACTGAACGGGAACATCTCCGTTCTCTGTTACCTTTGTAATTGTATTCTGTCCGATAACAAGCTTGATTGCGCTTGCTTCGTCCTTCCAGGTGTCGCCCTTGGAAACTGCAACGAAGTCAATGTTGAAGCTTGAGGGATAGTCAGCCTTGTCGTACTGAAGTACGATGGTGTTGTCGCCTTCGTTAAGAGTAACGTTTAACTTAATCATACCATAAGCAGCCCAAACGTCCTTCTTAACTGTGGGGAAGTAAATCTTCTGTGCAGCAGCGCCGTTAACTGTAAGGTTTGCGCTCTGTGCCCATGCATGACCGTTGTCATAACCGATGTAAATATCCTGTGCACCTGCAACAACTGCCTTTACGGTGAACTTGATACCGGGTGTTGCTTCGGGGTTTGTCTTCCAGCAGGTCATAGCTACACAGCCTGTGCCGTTATAACCTTCGTGGTCAGAGTTTACCTTTGCGCCGTCGATAACTTCTGCATCTTCAGCTTCAAAGTAAGCCCACATTCTCTTGTCCTTGCCCTGGAAGTACTGAACTACAGACGCAGAGTCGTTAGGACGCTTTGTTTCTTAGCCTTCGCCGGGTTCTACTACTGCGGGCTTTGCTGCGTCAGCCTTAGCTTCTTCTGCCGCAAAAATAGCAGTTCCCATAACGAAAAGCATTGCTACTGTTAATACGATTGCCAAAAACTTTTTCATGATGATTCCTCCTAAAAATTTCTTTAATATCAGCATAATCGCTTATATGAATTTTAACATAAAAAAACCTTTAAGTCAATAATAATTTAGAATAAAATACAAAACAAGACGTGCAGCGTTCCCTGCACGTCTGATATAAGATGCCATCAATAATTTCCCGAAGACTTTTTGTACCCTGTACGTCTGTTCTCCGCTGCCTTTTTCACATCCTGCATACGGTCTGTGGAATCCTGCTTGAACTTCGCAAGTTTATCCTCAAAGGATAAATCCTCACCCTTGTCCGTACCAAAGGAAAACTCTGCGGGAACACCGGAAAACACATACTTTTTCTTTCTTTCTTCTTCCTGTGCTTTCTTGATTGACAACCCAATTTTTCCGTTAGGATCTATGTTGGTGATTTTTACCTTTACAACATCCCCAACCTTAAGATGCTCATTGATATCCTTTACATAATCCCTGGAAACCTCAGAAATATGTACAAGCCCCGACTTTCCTCCCGGAAGCTCAACAAATGCGCCAAACGCTGTTATGCCGGATACCTTTCCTTCTACTATTTTCCCCAATTCCAACTCCACGGAAACTGCTCCTCCCATTAATTATCTCATGTATGTAAACGGCCTTAACCGTTTGAATCAACAAACTTTCGCTCGTCCGGATAAACCAGACCAAGTTCTTCTCTCGCAATAGATTCAATAGTTTCCCTGCTGTCGGCGTTCTCAATCTCTTCCTTTAGTTCTTCGCTTTCTTCCTTTACCCGTTCTATCTCTGACTGAAGAAGCTCTATTTCCTCTTCGCGCTCATTTATTTTTATCTGCTGGGACACAAGCATCCCCACAAAATAGATGAGCAAAAGCCCTGTAAGAATATATACAAAAAAACGTTTTTTCATATTTTCTCCTAAGTCAAATTTACATTTTACCCAATAATAAAAATATTATATACTACACAAAGCTTCTTGTAAAGCCTTTTTTTGAGTTTTTTATAATTTTTTTGTACAAAATTTTCGTATTCGAGCCTTTCGCTTAAAAAAGCACCCCAGTATTGCAATTTTTTTATTTATTTTTCTTACGGGGATAATTGCACAAACAAAAAATTTCCGGCTTAATTTAAGGAAAATCTTTACCGGAAAAAGCAAAATCAATACCGCCGTTTTAACAAACTTCTGCAACAAATATGATACGAATAATCCAAGAGGAACAAAAAAATTACTCAGCACCGAAAAATATATTGCCCCTCCAACACTCATCCCCGCAAAAACAAACCACCTTAATGCCCCGTCGTTGACTTTGAATATCCACCAAACGAATATCACAGTATATAAAGACCAGAATATGCCGTCACACAAATCCGTAAGAAACCTTTTTTTTCGAAAACTTTTTCTTATCACCCTGAAAACATCAAACAGCATACCGGCACACAAGCCTGACATCAGACAGTTTACAAAAACCTCTACCTCTTTTTCAGTCATTTCAGTCATTTAAACAGCTTACTGAAAATTCCTTTTGCCGCATTTCCTTCTTCCGCCTTATAGGAACAGGAATTTATTTCACCTTCAATATCCACATCTCCGGTTTCCACACTCAGCTTATTTATTTTAAGTTTTTCCCCTTTTATAGTGAGAGTTCCAAGTGCTGTTTTCAATGTTACAGATTCCTCGTCAAAGGCTCCGACTTCCTCAACCGCGCTTACCGAAAGTTTTTTGCGTCCCTCCATAATTATATTGTGATTTACTTTCTGAAGCATTCTTTTTTCTTCCATAATAATTCCTCCTTTACATATTTAAATACTATGCATTAATTAAAAAAATAGTACAAAAACTCGTAATCAGGTTTTTTTACTATCGAAATTATTTTTTCACTTTCATTGCCCTCACGGAATTAAGTACCGCAAGGACCATTACTCCTACATCGGCGAAAATTCCAAGCCACATTCCTGCATATCCCAAGGCTACCAGTATGAGGCACAAAACCTTTACCAGCAGCGAAAACATAATATTCTCCTTTACTATTTTCATACATTTACGGGATATCTTTACAGCCCTTGCTATTTTTAAAGGGTCATCGTCCATAATCACCACATCAGAAGCTTCAATTGCCGCATCGCTTCCCATAGCTCCCATTGCTATTCCCACATCTGCCCTTGCCAGCACAGGAGCATCATTTATACCGTCCCCGGCAAAAGCAAGCTTTTCACCCTGTTTCGCCACCGCAAGAAGCTTCTCAACTTTTTTCACCTTATCAGATGGCATAAGATCACTTTCAAATTCGTCAATTCCTGCCTCTGCTGCAATTTTTTCCGCAACCGCTTTTGTATCCCCGGTCAGCATAATACACTTTTTCACACCCAGCTTTTTCATTTCGGAAATAGCCTCTTTTGTCTTTGCCTTAAGACGGTCTGCCACCAGAAAAGCACCTTTGTATTCTCCGTCCAAAAAAGCATAAACCCTTGTATTCCCATCTTCTTTTTCTTCCAACCCCGCTCCAAGCCTTTTTGCAAGCCGGCTGTTTCCTAAGGCAACTTCATGGCCTTCAAATTTTGCCATTATTCCTTCTCCGCCAAGTTCTCTTACATCACTCACGCGGGATAAATCAATCTCCTTTTTATATTCCGATACAATACTTTTAGCTATCGGATGCTTTGAAAAGCTTTCCACATGGGCGGCACATTCAACCAGCCATTCCTCACTTATACCTTCCGTTTTGATTCCTGTTACAGAGAAGGTGCCTTCAGTAAGAGTTCCGGTCTTATCGAAAACCATATATTTTATTTTAGCCACAGTTTCAATAAAAGATGACCCTTTTATTAAAATACCCTCACGGCTTGCACCGCCTATTCCCGCAAAAAAGCTTAAGGGTACACTTATAACCAAAGCACAGGGACAGCTGATTACAAGAAAAGTAAGAGCCCTGTAAATCCAGGTTATAAAATCCGCTTCCCCTGTTGTTATAAGTGAAGCCAATGGCGGCATAGCCCCAAGCAAAAGAGCCGAAATACAGACAATCGGAGTATAAATTTTTGCAAATTTGGAAATAAATTTTTCAGATTTTGCCTTCCGCATAGATGCATTTTCAACTAACTCCAATATTTTTGAAACCGTGGAATCTCCAAAGTCTTTCGTGGTACGGACTTTCAATACTCCTGTCAGGTTTATGCATCCGCTTGCTACTTCTGCTCCTTTTTCTATACTTCTCGGCAGGCTTTCCCCGGTCAGTGCCTTTGTGTCAATTTCGCTTTTGCCCTCGTCTATAATTCCGTCAATGGGAATTTTCTCCCCGGGAAAAACCGTTATTATACTTCCCGGAGAAACCTCATCCGGCGATACTTTCACAATATCTCCGTCCTTTTCAATGTTGGCATAATCCGGGCGGATATCCATAAGTTCACCTATGCTTCTGCGGCTTTTTGCAACAGCCAATCCCTGAAAAAGTTCCCCCGTCTGATAAAGAAGCATAACCGCAACAGCTTCGTTATAATCTCCGCTCTTTTCATAAATCGCTATGGCAAAAGCCCCGATGGTTGCAATTGTCATAAGGAAATTTTCATCCATAAACCTGCCGTTTGCAATTCCCTTAACGCATTTCCTTAATATATCATAGCCTATCAGGATGTAAATTCCGGCAAATGCAAAAAAACGGAACATTCCGTCAATCGGAACAATATTGGCTAAAACCGTTAAACCTGCTGACAGCAGGATTCTTATAAGCATTATTTTGTGTTTTTTCTTCAAATTAACCGCCCCGCTCCTAAAATTCAATTTCGCAATCCGGTTCAATTTTCCTGCAGGCTTTAAAAACTTCCTTCATTACCTTTTTCTCATCTGCACCTTCTGTAAATTCCACTGTCATTTTCTGAGTCAGAAAGCTTACGGAGCACTCTTTTATGCCACATACCTTACCTGTCGCTTCCTCCATTAAAGACGCACATGTTGCACAATCCACTTCAATATTGTATGTTTTTTTCATAATATCCCTCCTTTATCAATTAAACACTTGCTTAATCGTTTATTTTATAATATACTGTTTTTAGGATAAAATCAATGCTTTAAGCTTCATTTTGTCCGATAGAGCAAATAAAATTTCCAAAAAGGAGAAAATATCATGTCTTTCATTCTTCCCCATGACCACGGCAGAAAAGAAAATATGACAGCAATTTATAAAGAACTTTCCGAAGGCAGTAATTTTCTTTTGGTATCACACATTTTCAAAATTCTTTCCGACTCCTCCCGTCTTAAAATCCTATGGGTTTTATTTCACCGCGAAGAGTGCGTAATAAACCTCTCTGCTTTAACTGCCATGTCAAGTCCCGCCGTTTCCCATCACCTCGGAATACTTAAAGATGCCGGCCTGATAGAAAGCAGGCGGTGTGGCAAAGAGGTTTATTACAAAGCATCAGATACCGAGATAAGCCGCCTGCTTCACAAAAAGACGGAGGAAATGCTGGAAATTGCCTGTCCTTCCGAAAAGAATCCTTCTGAAAAAGCACCGGATGAAATCGTAAAAGACGTCCACGAATATCTGCTTTTGCACCTTGATGAAAGAATTACCATAGATAGTCTTTCAAGAATGTTTTTAATCAACAAAACGACACTTAAAGAGTCTTTCAAAAGAGTGTACGGAACATCCCTTGCTTCTCACATAAATTTGCACAGAATGGAAAAAGCCGCATCAATGCTTAATGACAAAGATAAAAGTCTTTCAGAGATTTCCCGTGCCGTCGGCTTTACAAGCCAGAGCCGCTTTTCCGAGGCGTTCAGAAAGCATTTCGGAATTTCCCCGAAAGATTATCGCAAAACACATTGACAAACGAATTCATTTATGATAGTTTTATTAATAGCTCTTCAAAGTAAAGGAGGATTAATATGCGAAATCACAATCCCAAGGTTCATTATATGCGTCTGGCAGAATCAATCGTTCCCGAAATGCGCTATGACGGGAAAGAGGATTTTTTCACCTGGCAGAAAAAGGCCAAGGAAAAGCTTTGTAACCTTTTAGGTCTTCCGTTAATAAAAAAATGCGAACCCGATTTTCTTATCGAAGAAGAAAAGGAAACCGAAGAATACAAGGAAGTACGCTTTTCCTTTCAGAGTGAAGAAGGCTATT
>JAUNRD010000519.1 GCA_030535815.1 Clostridia bacterium | reverse complement strand
GTAAAATTGATGCTCAGGATATGCCCGAAATTATAGCATCAAAAGACAGAACCCGTGCCGGCATAACTGCACCGGCAAACGGACTCTTTTTATCGGAGGTGTATTATGATTAACAAGAAAAAAATTGCAATAATACTTGCGATTGTTTTGGGTGTTTTGGGAATTTTGGCAGGCACTCTGATATATCTTAAAAAAAGCGGAGTGAAGTTTAATATATCTCTCCCGGCAAGTTGTAGTTTGTTGAACGAAAACGCCAATATTGCAGGGAAAAATCCGGCAAGCGAAACCGAAGAGCAGAAAAAACGCGATGAAAAGGAATATGCCGACACCAATGTTGTGAATGATGGCAAACACATTCCTCTTGAGAATGCGGCAAACGGTAAGTATAAAAGATTCCAAAAGGGAATACTTTCTGCCACCGACACGACTCTTACCCTTTATGACCAGGACGGGAATAGCGAATGGTCTGAAAAAATCCAGATAGCATCGCCGATTTTGGAGGTGGCGGGAGAACATATTATAGTATATGAGCAAAACGGAAAAGTTCTCACCGTATATAATAAAAATCAACATAAATATTCAAAAACCATTAGCGGCAATATTAAAACGGCTTCTATATCTGAGTCGGGTGATGTTGCTGTGGTATTTGAAAGGGAAGGTTATAAGGGAAGTGTAATCGTTTACAATAAAGAAGGTCAGGAAGTATATCTGTGGAATTCGGGTAAATTCAGAATAATTGATGCAGATATTTCGCCTTCAAGAAGACTTGCGGTAACGCTTCTCAACACAAACAATACATTGGAAGCCAAAATTTATTATTTTGATTTGGCAAAATCCGGCCCTGAATCTACAATCAGCATAGACGATACAGTTGTATTTGATATAGATTTCGATGGGGATGTGTTAAACGCTTATTGTGATAATAAAGTGATAGCCACCGATATAAAAGGGGACATCAAATGGAACTATGATTTTGGTGGAAGAAATATCACCCGTTATATTATGACCGAAAAGGGAGAGAAGGTAATATCTTTTGATAACCACAACGTGTCGGAAATAACTATGATTTCAAGAACGGGGGATGAGAAAAACACCATCAAAACCGATATTTTGCCGGATTGTCTCGACTGTTACGACGACAGAATTTTGTTTAATTCAGGTAGAACTCTTGTTGTATGTAATCAAAGTGGCGAAATTGTTGCCAGATACACAGCGTCGAGAGATGTAAAAAGCGCATATCTTATGAGTAGTAAAAAGATATTTATTGTCTATACCACCGGAATAGAATTTCTGGACATCTAAGGAGAAAATAATATGTATTTCTTACTTGATATTTTAATTATTTCCATATATGTTTTGATAATTTGGTATTTTAAGAATAAGGGCTTTTTAAAGGCGTCAGAGACGGTGGTTTCTTTAATTGTCACCTTTAGTCTTATGCCTGTTTTTTCCTCTGTTTTTGGCGACTTTATTGATAATTCAAGTATCGGGCAGGGAATACATAAAAAGGTTGAGTTGACCGTTGCCGGAAAAGACAATGCCGAAGAAATGATTATTCTGCCCGATGTTATGCAAGAAAATCTTTTAAAGGCAGAAAATATGAAGG
>JAUNRD010000518.1 GCA_030535815.1 Clostridia bacterium | reverse complement strand
GTTACAATGTAAGGCTTTCCCTTAAGGGTTTCTGCAATCATAGTATAAATTGAATAATGATCGCCGAAGATTTTGCCTTCAAGTGTGATATTGGTCTTTTCTGTGTGGGTTACGCTTCTGTAAACGGTAGGATCATCAGCACCGGGATAAGATATTTCGTGAATTTCCATTTCGTTACCCTTTACATAAATTGTTCCCTTATCCCCCTGAACAACCCAGTTGGGCAGATAATCGGAAATTATGTTATGATCAACCTGAACGATTACGCCGCTTTCGGTGATAAGTGTTGAGCAGAACATATCGTCGGCATCTCCGGGATTTATAATTTGTCTTTTCTGAGCGTAAACTGACTTTATCGGCTCGTCAACAAGGCACATTGCCTGCTCCACGATATGAGGTCCCCAGTTGTTTAAGTATCCACCCGCATAAGCCTTTAAGGTCTGCCAGTCGCTTCTCTTGCCAAAGGTCATCTGTGCGCGGTAAACTCTGAATACCTTACCGATTTTTCCTTCTTTTATAATTTCCTTTAATTTTACCACATCGGCACCGTCGTGGCAAGGAATAAAGGGCATTACGATACAATTGTTTTCTTCCGCGGTTTTGATGATGGAATCAGCCTCTTCGGTTGTTATTGCCCATGGCTTTGTGATAAGAACGTTTTTACCTGCACGAAGGAAATCAAGTGCAATTGCTGTATGGGTGTAGCTGTATGTAAGAATTATTGCAAAATCATATTCGCTGCTGTTAAGCATTGTATGATAATCTGTGTACTTTTTAGCATTCGGAAATCTTTCGGAATACTTGTCGAGTGCCTCTGTGTTAACATCGCATATTGCCGTTACTTCAAATTCGGGATGCTTTTCCAAAACCGGGGCGTGAAGCTCATTTGCGGTACGTCCGCAACCAATTACTGCTGTTTTTATTGCCATTTTTATCTCTCCTTTAATTATTAATTAAATGTATTTTTTAATAAAGCAAGTGCTTTTTTCATACTATCCAATCCGTTGCCGTTCTTTGTTTCAAAGGATATTGTTCCGTCATAACCGTTCTTCATAAGGTTATTTAACACACGATGTACAAAGTCACTGTAGGAATCCTCGGGCATAATTCTGTCCGTTTCTGAAATATGAATATGCTTTAAGCTGTCCTTATACTTTACGATATCTTCGGGATTGTCATCGTTTGCCATCATATGAATTGTATCAGCTAAAAGTGCTATTCTTTCGTTATTAACTCTTTCTACAACCTTCATACCGTCAGATAAAGTGTTAATAAAGTTGCAGGCTGAAGCTCGCAACGGTTCCATTACAACGGTAATATCGTACTTTTCACAAGTGGGAACGATTATTTCCCTGCAGATTTCAGAAATCTGTTCATAGCCCATTTCTTCTGTGGTTTCTTCGTCAAGCGCTCTTGCCGGAGCACTACCGAAAACAACCTTTTTTGCGCCCAATTTATTGAGTCTTGAAAAAGTCTTTTCGATATATGCCGCGATTTCTTCTTTATTCGCATTTTTTCCCGTTACTCTTATGGTTTTAGGGAAAAGAGCGCAGCTGCAGAAGCATCCTAATTCAAGTTCTTTGAGTGTATTATGGAGCTTATCGAA
>JAUNRD010000517.1 GCA_030535815.1 Clostridia bacterium | reverse complement strand
CTGCTTAAGAAAAATGGATTATACGATGAGATAGAAAGGCTTTTATCCGATATTACATTTGCCGATGCGATGATAAAGGCGGATAAGCTTACGGAACTTTGCGACTTTTATGCTTATCTGGAAGAAAAAGGAATCCTTGGAGATTATGGAAAAAAGCTTTTTTCATGTATAAAAAATAACAGCAGCACATTGGATTGTTATAAAAACGGATTGCCGGGCTGTGCCGAAAGCAACGGCATCATAAAAGCCGGAAGCATTCTTTCGGATTTTCCTTCGGGAACAAAAAGCATGAACTTTGATGCGAAAGAGAAAATATATTTATCGCATGACGGAAAGAGATATGCTGTAATCCGTGATGAGTATGTTTATGTATACAGGGAAGATGCATACAGGTATTATCTTTCGATTCATATAGAACTTGAGGATTATGTCATGCAGGAAAGGATTATAAATATCATATGGACAAAGGATGACAAGCTTGTTCTTGTGATGGAGGACGAATACTTATATGTTTATGATATCAGGGAAGATGTGCCTAAGCTTGAAATAAGAATAGATCATATAAGTGAAACAGAAAATGTGAAATATGTATATGATTACAATTATCTTCTGGTTATGAGAAAGAACAGACTTACGGCTATTGATATGACGGAATATGAAATAGCTTATGAACTGAAAGGACCGGGAACGGCGTTTTTCGATATTAATGAAAATGAAGATGAGTTGCTGTGGCTTATGAAAAATTCACAGGCAAGAAGGTATAACTTAAAGAGCGGAGAAGCTATAAAAGCGGAAACACTTCATTATAATTTTACCGGCGATGCAGATAGTGTATATTTGTTTGATAACGGTATAGGCGTCGGAATTTATAACTCATATAATAAGGAAGTCAGATTCCTGTGCGGAGAAACAAAAAAATATATATATTTTCCTAAGTCGGATGAAATACAAGGATTTATCAAATACAAAAATGCTCTTATTGCGCTTTATGAAAATATGATTATCAAGGCTTCAATGAAAGACTTTTCCTTGGCATATGTAAATGTTCCGGGGCTGTGCGGAGCTTATTATGCAGGAAATGGGGATGCTTTGCTGGCGGTAACTGAAAAGGAAACGAAAAAAATAAGGGAACAAGAATTTTTGCCATTTTCTGAAAAACTTTATCTTTCAGGAAAAACCGTTGACGCCAGCAGGGAAATGATGATTGGTTTTATGCTTCATACAATGAAAACATATTTCGCTTGTGATACAAAACGTGATAGTTTCAGGACACTTTTCAGGCGGGATAATTCGGCTTTCCGCTATGATGCGTCAAAGAACAGCAACTTATATAAAGAATATCTTGAAAAGATTACGTTTATGGCATTTTACAAAGATTCTTATGTTATGGTTGCGAATGAAGGCAAGGGGAATATCAGGATATATGATGCAGAAGGAAAGGAAATATTCTGCCTTAAGAAATTAAAGTTTTCTGTTAGTAATGTGATACTGGAAAGTGAATTTTCCGAAGACGGGAAATTCCTGTACATTCTTGAAACTGACGGGATTATTGTAATTGATGTTAAAAAGAGAAAGGTTTTGTCAAAGTTTGGGTTTGATAAAAATCCTC
>JAUNRD010000516.1 GCA_030535815.1 Clostridia bacterium | reverse complement strand
AAAGCCATTTTTCCTTGTGAAGCTTATAGGCGTGGACGATGGTCCTCATTATGTAGTCTGCAAAAAGTCCGGTAATAAGTCCCGTTATTCCGTTTGTTAAAATTGCTTCTGAGATGGGGCATATAAACGGAACTTCCGAAAAGAAGCCTTCAAGAGCACCCCACAGAGTGCCGCTTTCTATTGAGGTAATTAATATATAGGCAAGGGGAATTCTTATGGCCCAGGGACCTAAGATACTTGATAATACAAGAGCTGCTGTTTCGCCGCCGACCTTAAGTGTTCCCTGACTGCTCTGATAATAGGTGGTAAAGGGAACCGTAAAGCACAAAATGCGAAGAAGATTTGTTGCCGCATCAAGGGTTGCTGTATCACTTGAGCCTACGAAAAGGGAAGCGAAAAAGCGGGCGAAAATAAACATAATAACAGCCCATATAAAGCATACCGTTTCCGATGTGTTAAGTAATTTATAGGAATAAAGCCTTGCTTTTTCCTTGTTGCTTTCAGAAAGTGCGTTACCTACAAGAGTAATCTGCGCCGCCTCGATGCCGTGGGTGATGCAGTAGGTAAGCTTTAAGATATTGTTTGCAATCTGATAACCTGCCATTGCAACGGCACTGATTAACGATGTAACCGCCTGAAGACCGAGAAAGGCAAAGTTTATAAAGAAAGCCTGAAGGGTTGATGCCAATGATGCATTATACGCCTTATAAGAAGAAAATCAGGTCGGTGAAATCCTTCAAGATGGATTACGGACTTTTTATTAAACAAAAGAGAAATTCGTACAGCACAGCCTATAAGCGTTGATATGATATAGGAAACTGCGGCACCCTTTATTCCCATTTTAAGAAACCCTATAAAGATAACACAGCAGATGGCATTTATCACATTTACCGCAGCGGTAACGTAAAAGGGCGTTTTGGCATCGTGGGCACCGCGAAAGCAGGAGGAAATGGCAACATCGACCGAGGCAACTGCGGAAAAAGGGAGAATCATATATAGATAGGAAATTGCGCCGCTTGTAACAGATGCCGTCTTTGATGAAAACATAAAGCCCAATAGAGCTTTTAAGAATATCATGCATAAAAGCCCCAGTAAAAGACCGAAGGCGGCATTTAAGTATATGGAATTTAAGGTTGCTTTGTTGGTAAAAGCTTTTTTATGGCTTTCGTCTCTTGCAATAATAATTGAAGCACCAAACCCAAAGCCTATAAAAACACTCTGCAGTATGTCGGTAATGGTGGTGGCAACGGTTAATGAAGACATAGCCTCGCTTCCCACCGCCTTTCCTATTACAATGGTGGACACGAGTCCCACGAGAGTAAGCAGAAGCTTTTCTAAAAAAGCAGGGAGAGCCAGGGAAGTGATTTCCTTATAATATTCCTTTTTTGTTATCGTGGTATTTATCTTCACGGAAAAACCTTCTTTTATATTTTATCAGATTGAAGTATAGCATAATGTGTGTGAAAATACAATAGCAAAAGCAAACTGAAATTTGCGAAAAACAACTTTTGTAAAAAAATGGTAAACGTGAATAATAATTAGCATATACGGAAAAAATACATAATCTAAAAATAATCTAAAGATATTTTTATAGATGCGTTGTCCACCGCTGAA
>JAUNRD010000515.1 GCA_030535815.1 Clostridia bacterium | reverse complement strand
CATAAGGGAATAGCCGGAAAAGTCGAAGTAAATCTGTAATGTATAGGCAATTATACCAAGCCATGCAAGAGGGGAACCTACAACGAAGCCCATAGCTTCGATATCGGTCCACAAAGCGCCTACATTGTTTGCAATAAGTACTTTTTTACCGAGACCTATAACAAAAACCGCTATGCCTCTTGCGACTTTTTGGGCAGTAACCGTTCTTTCTGAAAGCTGTTCATCAATTGTACGGTAGCGCACAATAGGACCTGCAATCAGCTGTGGAAAAAGAGCAATATATGTGCCGAAAGATATGATATTTTTCTGAGGTTTGACATCTCCTCTGTAAACATCTATTACATAGCTCATTGCCTGGAAGGTATAAAACGATATACCGACAGGCAGTGCAAGATTAAGAACTTCCATGCTTGTACCAAACAAATCATTTGCGGTGTTTATGAAAAAGTCAGTATATTTAAAGTAGAACAATCCCGCAAGGTTTCCTATTACAGAAAATGCAAGTACAAGCTTTCTTTTCTTAACCAAAAGACCACACACGTAGTTAAACAGAATAGAGCACGCCATAAGCCCTATATATACCGGCTCTCCCCACGCATAGAACACAAGACTGAAAATAAGCAGAACCGCATTTTTAAGTTTCGGATGTATTACATAATATACTCCCAATACCAGGGGAAGGAAATATACCAGAAAAAGCATACTTGAAAAAATCATTCTTCTATTCCTCCATACTGCCAAATATTAATCCATATCTCCTTATGTCGTAAATCCCCGAATTTTGCCGACAAACATTATATCATACCTTTTTGTTAATTTCAATATCTTTAATGTAGTAAAGCTTACAATATATTCCATATTTCTTATATAAAAGCCACAATTGCATGAGGAATTTTTCAATCTTACTTCCATAATAAAAACGGATTTCCGTTCTTCTGTTAAGAGATCGGAAATCCGTTTTATTTTTATGAAAGCTTACCAAGCATATCAATACTTCGTCTTATAAATTCCTGTAAATCCTCTGCCGGAAGAGGCTCAGACTCCATTCTGGCAAGGTCGTAGATGTGCTTTGCCATAAGTTCTGCCTTTTCCTCATCCATGGAAGGAAGCTTTTCGATTATGGAGTTATTTAAGTTTATCATAAGCTTTTTCTTGTCGGGGAATTCCATACCGCCCATCGCCGCCGACATCATACGCATTCTTCTTGCATATTCGTCAATCATGGAAAGAGCAGGAACATTTTCTTCCTTAAGCGCCGCGGTATCAATTTCCGTACCTTCCGGAAGTGCTTTTTCAAAAATCTTCTTAACAGCCGCTGCATCAGCTTTTGCGCTTTCCGCCTTAAAGCTGTCGGGAGTGACCGAATCAATGCTTCTGAAGGTTATGCCTTCGTTTTTACTCTCCAGAAACTGAACAAATGTGGCATCAATTAATCCCGGCATCAGCATAACTTCAATTCCCTGGTCGCTGAACATATTGATATACTGCTTCTGATAATCTCCGCTTGTGGCATAGTACACTTCCTTCTTGTCCTCTCCCAAGTATTCGGAAAGCGTAACATACTTGCCCATTGTGGTTTTATAGATAAGGCAATCCTTTATCTTATCGTAGAACACAGGATC
>JAUNRD010000093.1 GCA_030535815.1 Clostridia bacterium | reverse complement strand
ATTCACGGACGTAAATGAGTGTGACTGGTTTAACACAGCGGTTTCCACTCTTGCAAGCCTTGAGCTGGTAAAGGGACGTACAGAGGATACTTTCGCTCCGGACGCTTGTATAACAAGAGCAGAGCTCGCTACGATTTTTGCACGAATGGTTGAAATTGAAACTGACGGTAAAAAGCTCTTCAGCGATGTTGAGGGACATTGGGCAGAAAGCTATATCAATGAAGCTGCAACAGCTGAATGGATAATTGGCTATAACGGTCTTTTCCGTCCTGATGACAACATTACGAGAGCAGAGGTTATGACACTTGTTAACCGTGTTCTTAACCGTGAGCCTGAAACAAAGGAAGACCTTCTTTCGGGTATGACGACCTGGGTGGATAATGCAGATGAAACAGCCTGGTATTATCTTGCCGTTCAGGAAGCAACCAACAGCCATACATACAAGACGAAGGCTGACGGCAAACATGAGAGATGGACAAAGCTTACAGAAAATCCTGACTGGACAAAGCTTGATAACTGATATAGCAGAAGTGTGAAGGTTTTATAAAATAAATGAGCATAGGATTCCATACCGCTTAAGGCAGGAATTCTATGCTCATTTTCTGTTTTAGCGGAGCGTTTTACCAAATAATGCAAAAGCTGTTGACAAAGATTTTTTTCGGGAGTAAAATACTGTTATACAAAAGAAAAAGAAAATTTCAGCTTATAAACGGAGGGTGCAAAAATGGACAACGTTTTTCCTGAGGATTTTATATGGGGCGTGGCAACAAGCGCAGGACAGATAGAGGGCGGAGCCTTGCAGGACGGCAGAGGGAAGAGCATATGGGATGTTTTTGCCGAAACTCCCGGTAAAATTTTCGGCGGACATACACCCTCGGTTGCCTGCGACAGCTATAACAGATTTGACAGAGATATAGAAATGCTTAAATTCCTTGGCGTGGACAGCTACCGTCTTTCCATGTCCTGGTCAAGAGTGCTTCCCGAAGGAACGGGAAAGCTCAACGAAAAGGGAATGGACTACTATAAAAGCGTTTTTGAAAAGCTGATTGAAGCAGGGATAAAGCCCAACGTAACATTGTATCATTGGGATTTGCCTCAGGCGCTTGAAGATAAGGGCGGCTGGGTAAACCGTGATGTTATAGACTGGTTTGGCGAATATGCGGAAAAGATGTTTTCCGCATTCGGAAGCCTTGTTCCCATGTGGTCAACGGTAAACGAGCCCATTGCCACATATGTGGGCTATGCCCTGGGCGGCTTTGCTCCCGGTCACAGAAATGAAAAGTGGGGGAATCAGGCGCGTCACAACATTCTGGTTGCTCACGGTAAGGGTGTTGAGGCCTTCAGGGCGGCTAATCTTAAAAACTCTGAAATAGGCGTGGTAATTGATATCTGGAAGCGTCACGCGCTTACAGACAGCGAAGAGGATCAAGCCCTTGTAATTGACCAGGATGAGCGTAACTGGAAGTTTTATTGCGATCCCATCCTTAAAGGAAGCTATTCAGACTATATCTTAAATAAGCTTTCCGAGGAAGGCACTCTTATGGAAATGAAGGATGAGGATTTCCGCCTCACATCTCAAAAGCTTGATTTCTTCGGTCTTAATGTTTATAACCGTGTTATGGTAAGCAAAGATGCCAAAGCAAGGGCGGACTTTTCTCAGGGCGGAAACTTCCTTAACAACAAGACAGAATATTACCCCGATGCACTTTACGATGCAGTTAAGCTTTTACACGAGCTTTATAACATCAATGTTCCGATTTATGTAACGGAAAACGGTACATATTTTGAAGGGGAAGAGCCTATGGATGAAAACGGCACAGTTTTGGATTATGACCGCATAAAATACGTTTCGGGATTCCTTGACAGCCTTAAAAAGGCGCTTTCAGAAGGCTATGATATAAGGGGCTATTACCTCTGGAGCCTTATGGATAATTTCGAGTGGTCCGCAGGATATAACTATAAATTCGGAATAACCCGTCTTGACAAAGAAACGATGAAACTTATTCCCAAAAAGAGCGCATTGTTCTATAAAGACTTTATAAAAGAGAAAAAGGGATTATAAGATAAAAAACCCTGTTGCATATGCAACAGGGTTTTTTCTATTCAATGATGGCGATTATCTGTGTGATAAACTTGTTTTTGTCCTTATGCTGAGGAGGGCCTTCGAGGTACAGATTGCGGAATGTACCCGAAAGCTTTATGCCGTTTTCTTCTGCATATGTCAGGAGTTTTTTCCGGGTATTCGGAATATCTTCGTAGGATCCGTGATGGAAGGTGGAAATTGCTTTAAGTTCGGGAATGATGCTTACATATTCGCCGTTGCTTCCTTGTGGTACTGCGATACAATATGAAACATCCTCGGGAGCATCTGAGTTATATTCTGTAAAATACATACGTTTTGTCGTATCTGTTCCGTACCCTCTCATAGCTTCGAGCGCCGTATCTCTTAAAAGTTTTGTCTTGTCTGCAACTGATGTTGAATTATATGTACGACAATAAATTGTTTGAGGGGCAATTGTGATTTCTCGCATAATATTTCCTTTTTTCTGTGTTCTTTCTTTCAACTTCTCTATGGTGAGATTAAGCTTATCTCTCATTTTTTCAAGCCGCTGTATCATCGGCTCTAAATCACTCGCATCATTAAAATATTCCCTTATCTCATCAAGGGAAAGACCTAAATCCTGAAAAACACGAATTGTACGTATCTGAGTAAAGGTATCGATGGTGTAGTACCTGTTTCCCGCCGAACCGTCTTTTTTATCAGGATGTATAAGGCCTTTGGCTTCATAACCAAGTATAACCTTCCTTGTAATCCCGACGGCTTTTGCAATTTCGCCTATGGTAAATAAATTTTTATCGTTCATAAAATACCTCGTCTATAACAAAAAATAAAACCTTATAAAATTTAAAAAACTATTGCATCGTACCCTTAGGTACGGTGTATAATTATTTTAACATATAATAGCTTATTTTTCAAGCGGAAGGTGATAGGTCCTAAGCTGAAAATTTGTTATAGAAGGAGGTCTTTTGTAATGAAACAAAGATTTTTCAGTATACTTTTATGTGTATGTATGCTTATGTGTATAGTGAGTATTCCGGCTGCGGCAGCCTCAAAAGGGCTGCCTGATGAAGTAAAGGCCATTGCCTCAGAGTATGAATGGGAAGTTTTAAAACTTGTCAATATCGAGCGTGCAAACTCAGGTCTTCAGTCATTATCTATGGTTTCTGAGCTTCAGGCATCCTGCGATATCCGTGCAGTTGAGCTGGAAACCTCATTTTCACACACCAGACCCAACGGCTCCGGTTGCTATACAACAATACCGAAATCATTCCCTCACAAAGGTGCGGGCGAAAATGCGGCAAAAGGGCAGACAAGTCCCGAGGAGGTGGTGGAATCGTGGATGAAAAGCTCCGGGCACCGCGCGAATATTTTAAGCTTCTCAGCCGGATATATGGGAGTTGGATATGCCGAGAAAGAAAACACCTGGATACAGCAGTTTACAGCCCGCGATACTATTGTAGACTGTAAGGTAAGCACCGACTTAAGAAGCTTGAATTCAAGAGAAATTTCAGAAGTTTATCTCATTTTGACAACCGCAAACGGCTATGTTTCATATATGCCCCTTTCCTTTGAGGCAATGAAGGAAGAAAACGGTAACTATACACCAAGAATCAATGCCCCGAATCTTCCTGTATTTACATACAGATACGGTCCTGCAACACAAAGTCCTGCACCGCCGGCACCGACTGAAGATGTCGGAGAGATTTCATTTACCGATGTGCCGTCCGATGCATATTATGCAAAGGCGGTAGCCTGGGCGGTGAAGAAAAATATAACATCGGGGACGAGCGATACCACCTTTTCCCCCGATGATACCTGTACGAGAGCGCAAATCCTGACTTTTCTGTGGCGTGCAGTGGGATCGCCGAAGGCAGAAGGCTCAAATCCGTTCACGGATGTAAAAAACGGTCATTATTATTATGATGCCGCAATATGGGCATATCAGAAGGGGATGATTGAAAAAGGCAGGTTCAGTGCAGTTGCACCTTGTACACGAGCATCAACCGTTATGTATCTCTGGAAGAATGCGGGCTCACCCGATGCGGGCACTATAAATACATTTACGGATGTCCCCGCCGATGCGCCTTATGCAAAGGCAGTTAGCTGGGCGGTAGCAAACGGCATTACCTCGGGAACTTCTGATACCACCTTCTCTCCCGATGCAACCTGCACAAGAGGACAAATTGTAACATTCTTAAATAGAGCAATAAAATAAATTACAAAATAAAGGAGATATTCAATATGAAAAAATTAACAGTTTTAATTCTTACGGCAGTTTTACTTATTTCAACCGTGTTTACATCGTATGCTGTGGTGGATTATATTGACGAGGCAATTGCTGCCGTAAAAGCAAAGAAGGATACAATAGCGGTATATAACGACATGAGCAAGGAAGATTTCAAGGCCGCAGTTCAGAAGCTTATCCCGGAAGAGTATAATATTACGTTGGATTATGACTACACATCCAATTTCAAGATTTATAATGCAACAGCAGAAAAAGACGGCTCGGTTTCTGCAAATTTTCTTTTCACACAGAAGACCGGACAAAAATATGATTTTACCGGACACTATTTAGTGCGCGTTGTAATTCCTAAGACAGGGACTGATGTTGATGCAGAAGCTGCTCTTGAAGCGGATGTAAATAATGTACTGGATGCATTGGATGTTATGAATATGAGCAATATGACGGGCTACATAACTGTACGTGAAGTTGCACAGGCCGCGTGCAAAAACGGAACTGTTCTCTCCTGGAAGGGCGGAGCGGTTGATATAGAAAAGGCAACAACGGAAAAGGCGGGCTATTTCAAAGGCACATTACTTGCAGTAAACGGCGTGGCAGAAACCGATATAAATGTAAAGCTGACAATTCCTAAGCTTTGCCTTTGCAATGACGTTAATAAAAGCGATTATTTTGCAGAAGCCATTGAATGGGCTTTGCAGAGAAATATAACATCGGGCGTATCAGAAACGGAGTTTGCACCAAATAACACCTGTACAAGAGCTCAGATTCTCACATTTTTATGGAGAGCGGTAAAGCCGCAGGCATCAACTATAGCCAATCCGTATAAAGATGTTAACGGCGGACACTATTATTACTATCCTGCCATATGGGCATATGAGAAAGGTATGGTAAGCGGAAATACCTTTGCCGCAGATACACCCTGTACACGTTCATCAACCGTTATGTATCTCTGGAAGAATGCAGGCTCTCCTGATGTGGGGACTGTCAACACATTTACCGATGTCCCCGCCGATGCGCCTTACGCAAAGGCAGTTGCCTGGGCGGTGAAAAATGGTATTACATCAGGCACTTCTGCTACTACCTTCTCCCCCGATGCAACCTGCACCCGTGGTCAGATTGTAACCTTCCTTATGAGGGCTCTTTCAAAGTCCTGAAGAAAATAAAGTAATAAAAAAGCACCCGCCCGGGTGCTTTTTTATTACTGAAGCTATATGGGTGTATGGAGCTTTATGGACAGTTATTTCCTGATTGTCATTCAGAAGTCAGAATATACTACCTGACAAATCCTGCACTGATTTCATATGGGACGGTGTTGCTGTCTGTCCATGTAAAGATAAAATAGACCCCGTTTTCTGTTCCGTGCCTATATGACTGCCCGCCATCCATTTCGTTATGGAAAAATTCACCGTCAATTTTTTCGGATACTTTTGTGATGATTGAGGTATGATTTCTTCAAGCGGTCTTGACTGCCATTCTCGCACTACAGGCAGTATTTTGTCTGTTATCCGGCTTATGGTTGTATCGGAACATTCCAAACCGTAAATATCCTTGATGTGAGCTTCTATATCGCTTGTGGTCATGCCCTTTGCATACATAGATATAATTTTTTCTTCAATGTCACCGGTCAGTGTTGTTTGATTTTTCTTTACAAGCTGCGGCTCAAATTCACCGTCTCTGTCTCTCGGCACTTTGATTTCCGTTTCGCCAAAGCTTGTTTTAAGGGTCTTTTTAGAATATCCGTTACGGCTGTTTTCGCCCTCTTTGTTGCGATAATCATACTTTGTATAGCCTAATTCATCGACGAGCTCTCCGTCAAGACCGTTTTCAAGCATTTCTCCGACCATCATCTTAAACACATCTTTCAGGTCATCAAAATTCTTTACATCCAACCCTTTCATGATGTTACGCAAATTCTCCTTGCGTTCTTTTTCCGCCGCCCTCTCTTCGGGACTTAATTTGTACCTTGGCATAATTAAAACCTCCAAAATGATATTTTTATTATATATCATCTTGGAGGTTTCGTAAAGAGTTTACACAAAATCCGGGGTTGACTCAAGTCCGATTTTTTATATACATACAATTTAACTTTTTATTATTTGAGCTGACTTTTCCTGGTTTGAGATATATAGATATTACGGTATTCTTTTGGAGTCATTCCTGTTTTTTGCTTGAAAAATCGGCATAGGTAGCCACTGTCACAATAACCCATTTTTTCTGATATTTCATCAAGCGTAATTTTTGAATCATGAAGGAATGATTTTATACAATTTATTTTGTGAATATTCTTGTATTCCACAGGCGATATTCCGGCATAATTTCGGAAAAGGCGTTCGTAATGGCTGATACTTATGTTGTGGCTTGCGGCAATGTCTTTAATGCTTTTTGCGGGCGATGAACACTCTTCAAGATATTTTATGCTGTTTTCGATAATGCTTATATCCGAGTAGCTATTTTTTTCTATAAGGCAGTTACTCGCTATTGTGTTAAATATGTCATATGCGGCAGTGTATACTGACAATGGCAATGAATGTTCAGTATTAAATGCATCAATCAAAGATAGAAATAGATTTCTATACAGCGACGAGTAGCGTGTGGTAACAATCATAACATTTTTGCTAAAAAAGATGTGATCGCCACTGTCTTGTGTACATATAAAAGCTTTTTTGGGAGTGTCTCCCCTGTGTACATCTATACAACTTAATGTAAATTCAAATAAAAGATTTTCCTGGAAGTTGTCATTTCCCGACGGAGA
>JAUNRD010000514.1 GCA_030535815.1 Clostridia bacterium | reverse complement strand
CGCACACCCTTCTGCATTGCGATTTTAGCAAGGGATCCTGCTACTCCTCTGACAATATCCTTAAGATTACCCGTAACGAACTTTTTATTTTCGTTATACTTAGCCGCATCCATACGGGTTAAATCAAGAAGGTCGTTAACTATGTTGGTAAGTCTGTCCACTTCTTCATTCATATCCTGAAGAAATTCTGCAACCATTTCAGGTGAAGCCTTTCCTCCTGCCGCAATAACCGAATCGCATATAAGCTTTATGGAGCTTAAAGGAGTTTTAAGCTCGTGTGATGCATTTGATACAAAGGCAGTTCTCTTTTCTTCAAGAGACTCAAGTTCTTCTATAAGAGCGTTAAAGCTGTCTACCAGCTCACCTATTTCGCCCTTGCCTTCAACATCAATCTTCATTTTATGTGAATTGCTCTGCCCTTTTATCTTTTTTATAAGCTTTTCTATAGGTGATGTAAAAAGTCCCGCGAAAACAAAGCTGAGTAAAATAGCTATTGCACAAAGAAGTGCTGTAAGATAGTTGATTCTCCGCTCGGTTGCAGAAAGAATCGCTCCGATTTCGTTGGCAGAGGATTCTATATAGACAACTCCGCTTACTTCTCCGTTTCTCATTATCGGAACGGATGCCGCCGTAGTTATAACATCCTCCGATTCAACCTTGTTATAAGTACTTTCCCCGCAAAGACCGGAAAGAATCATGGGGCTTAAGCGCACTTTTCCCGTAGAGTCAACATACACATTTTCAGCATTATCGTAGATAACAACCGCATCCGTATTTGTTACTATGATGCGGCTGTTGTTTCCGATTGAAAGCATTATTATATCCTCATCCATGGTTTTCTCTATTCCAGATTGAGGAACATCAGCAATATCGGTTGCAATAATATTAATTTTTGTCATCATGCTTACCTTATTATCGTTGTATAGAGCCGATGACATTGCAGAAATCATGTATACCCTTATTACTGTAACAGCAAGCAATATAATAGCGATATAGGTAAGTATCAGCCTGAACTTCATTCTTTCGGTTATCTTAAGGCTGCGTTTCCACAGCGTTCCGAAAGAAAATTTTCTTTCGCTGTTTTCATCCTTAGTCTTCTTTAAAATAGTAACCTACTCCCCACTTAGTTATAATATATACGGGATTTGCCGGATCCGGCTCAATTTTTTCTCTCAGACGACGGATATGCACATCCAGAGTTCTGATATCAGCAGGATAATCATATCCCCAGATGATATCAAGAAGTGCCTCTCTTGTATAAACCTTACCGGGATTTGTTATGAACAAATCTATAATTTCAAACTCTTTAGATGTAAGTTCGACAGTTTTTCCGTTTACTGTTGCACGCCTTAAATTATAGTCAACCTTAAGCCCTCCTCGTACAACGCTGGAGCTGCTCTTTTTAACCTGATTCTGACCGCTTCTTCTTATTATAGCCTTAACTCTGAGCTTAAGCTCCAGAATATTAAAGGGTTTTGTAAGATAGTCATCCGCTCCATACTCAAGACCCATAATTCTGTCCATATCATCTGTTTTTGCTGTAAGCATAATTATAGGCACATTGGAAAAATCCCTTATTATTCTGCAAACCTCAAGTCCGTCAATTTTAGGAAGCATAAGGTCAAG
>JAUNRD010000513.1 GCA_030535815.1 Clostridia bacterium | reverse complement strand
GCCTTTTCTATTAAATCGTCTGTTGTGTCGCCCTGAGCTGAAACAACCACAACAACATCATTGCCGGATCTTGCTGTTTCAACAACGCGGTTTGCAACATTAGCGACTTTTTCAGCGTTAGCAACAGAGCTTCCGCCGAATTTCTGTACTATAAGTGCCATTTTTATAGCCTCCTTTTATTATTCGTTTACAAGGCGAATAGTGCCTAAAATATCGCGGCCTGAGAGTGAAGATGATTTAAATTCTTCAAGCTCAGCAGCTGTCATTTTTGGTGTGAAGATTGCGAATTCGTCAGCGTATTCATCACCGTCGAGAGCAATAACATTAAAGCCTTCGCGGCAGAATTCTGCACTGTCGCTTCCCTTAACTCTGATATAGAATCTAAATGCCTGATCGTTTGCATTCTTTAAGTAACCGTCTTCGCCGTTTACCCAACCTAATACAATATGGCTGCCCTTGTGTTTGATTATTTCAACTATGTCAGAAACAACTGCGCTTGCAGTAGGCAATGAACCTGCGCCCCTGCCGTAGAACATAACATCTCCGAGGCCTTCGCCGCGAACCAAGATGCCGTTAAATACATCATCAATACCGCTAAGGGGATGATCTTTTTTAAGAATAACAGGGCAAACACGGGCATAAACCCCATCCTCTGTTTTCTCTGCCATACCAACAAGCTTAATAACGCCTCCAAATTCGTTTGCATAAGCAACGTCCTGAAGGGTGATTTTTGTGATGCCTTCTGTCTGGATATCTTCGCTGTTTACATACTTGCCAAAGGCAAGAGATGCAAGGATTGCAATCTTTCTGCATGTATCGTGACCTTCCACGTCAGCAGTAGGGTCTTTTTCGGCATAACCGTTTTCCTGAGCACCTTTTAAGGCTACGTCAAAGGTTTCGCCGTCTTTAATCATTTTGGTTAAAATATAGTTCGTAGTACCGTTAAGGATACCGATTACGTCGGTAAGCTCGTTTGAAACAAGACTTGAATAAAGAGGTCTTATAATAGGAATACCGCCGCCAACGCTGGCTTCAAAGAGGTAGTTAACATTCTTCTCTTTTGCGATTTCCAAAAGCTCTGTTCCGTGCTTTGCAACAAGCTCTTTGTTGTATGTAACAACATTTTTGCCCGCAAGCAAAAGCTGCTTTGTAAAATCATATGCAGGCTTTGTTCCGCCCATAACCTCTGCAACAAGTTCAATTTCAGGGTCATTTAAAATATCGTTAAAATCCTTTGTGAAGCATTTGAATTTGCTGTCAGGGAAATCCCTTAAGTCAAGGATTTTAACTATTTCGATATCTTCGCCACATTTTCGTTTAAGAGATTCCTGCGACGAGGAAACGATTTCGCCGATGCCGCTGCCGACAACACCGAATCCCATAATTGCGATTTTCATATGTATCAGTTCCTTTCGTTTACTACGTTGATGTATCGATTATTCAAATTTGTTAATAACTATACCTGTAACAAGTTTAGGCCAGAAATAAGTGGACTTCTGTGGCATCTTTTCGTTTTCAAGAGCAACCTCACGGATTTCTGAAACTTTTGTAGGGTTGATTAAGAATGCACACTGAGCTTCCTTATTTTTAACAGCCTCAATTGTGTCTGTTGCTTCACGGAGATAGAA
>JAUNRD010000092.1 GCA_030535815.1 Clostridia bacterium | reverse complement strand
TGCGGAAATTTCCTTCTTAAAGGGAACAGGAGAAGGAAAGGCGAGAGCGGGAGATACCGATAAGGAAGCAATTTTGGAAGAAGGTTCATCAGGAAAGACCTATTCCTATGATTCCTCCTGGCAGGTAGCGGTATCGAGCGAATATAACGGTTCCTTCAGTAAGGCATTTGACGAAGACAGCACAACCTACTGGCATTCGGACTATAAAACCGAAGGCGGCGCTATAACGGAAAATGATAAGCCACCCTATTTAATTACTGTTGTTTTCCCTGAGAAAATAAACCTTACCGGCTGGCGCTACACTCCCCGAACCGATAACGGAACCGGTACTGTTGAAAACTATGTGGTTTATGCATCCGAGGACGGAACAAACTTCGGAAAGGTTTATGACGGTGCTTTCAGACACGAGGATAATGTTAAGCTCCGCACCACAAAAAAAGCCACCTGGGACGGAGTAAATGCAAAGGCTGTAGCCATAAAAGTTACCGGTACAGTAGGAGACTACGGAACAGCGGCAGAAATTGCATTTATAAAAGGCGAGGGCGAAGGGAAGAATGTTACTTCCGAAATTACTCTTTCCGAGCTTAATGAAGTAATTGAAAATGCCGAAGCAGGCGAGGTAATCCCCGAAAGCTATGTGGAAATAACATCTGAATCCATGGGAGAAAAATATCCCTATACAGATAGCTGGAAGGTAGAAGTTCCCAGTGAGCGAGGAGCAAACACGAAAAATAAAATGTTTGACGGAAACTCTTCTACATTCTGGGAAACTGACTATGTAAACGAAAACGGTGTTGTTACAAAGGAAGAACCTCCTTATAATATCGACATCGAATTTCCCGAGGAAATCAATCTTACGGGATGGCGTTACACCCCGAGACGTGACACGGTGGGAACTATAAGGTTCTTTAACCTTTACACATCAACTGACGGTGAAAATTATAAGTTTATTACAGCGGGCGAATTCCCCTATGCAAAGGATGCGGCAGGTCCTACAAGAAATATTGCCTTCAAGGGCGGCAATGCAAGATTCCTCCGGATCGAAGTTACCGAAAGCTACTATGGCTACTGCGGTGCGGCTGAAATGGAGTTTTATGTAAACGGAACGGGCGAAATGAAATACGCCGAAAGAAAAACCGAAGGTAAAAATTCCGTCGGTATCGGAAAAATCAAGCCTGAGGGCTGGTATGCAAAGGCAAGCAGTCAGTATTTCGGATATCCTGTGTCCCAGTCTATCGACGGTAAAAGCAACACGATATGGCACTCAAACTACAGTGTAATTGACGACAAGGTAATTATGACGGAGAAGTTCCCCTTCACAGTTGAATACATCTTCCCCGAAAACCTTGAAATATCCGGTATAGGCCTGCTTCCGAGACAGGATTCCGGTAACCACGGCCTTATCCTTAACTGCAATATTTATGCGTCAAGCAGCGTGGAAGGTGAATATGTTCTTCTTAAGGAGGGCGTCTCCTTTGATAAGAACAAAACCGAAAAGGAAATTCCCTTTGCGGGCAATTTAAGCCTTCGTAAAATAAAAATCGAAATCAGGGAAGGAAATTTATCCTGCGCATCACTTGCTGAATTCAGCGTATGGGAAAAGGATCCCGAAAAGGTTGACCTTACTTTAAAAAGCTATGCCGAGGAAGAAAAGAAGTATGCGACCTACTCTGTTGACACATCTTCCTTTATCGCGCTTTACGAAGGTGATAACTGGGCAGGAGCAGAACCCGGAAATATCTTTGACGGCTCTACAGGCGGTGTATGGCAGACAGATGCGCTGGATGAGGCACCCATAATGCTTACCATTGATATGATAAGACCTCATACAATAAAGGAAATGACCTATCTTCCGAGACAAACACCTGACCTTCACGGCCATTGGAAAAAGGTTTCAATTTACACCTCCCTTGACGGAGAAAACTGGGAAGAACTCATCCTTGATAAAACCTTTGATATGGATTTAAGCTTAAAGGTTATTCCCTTCGGTAAAGAAGTTACAATGCGCTATATGCAGATTGAATTCTGGGACTATAATGCGAAGAGAGTTTCCTGTGCGGAAATTACCTTTACCCAGAGTGCGAAGGCTCACGAGGAAGAGCTTCTTGCAAATACTGCAAGCTATACTTTGAAAATCGGTGATAAAGAAATTTCTGCCGTAAAGGGAGGAGTTGCTTCAACCAAAACTCTTGACGTTGCACCCTTTATTGTGGACGGCTCAACAATGATTCCATTAAGAGGCTTACTCGAGGAAATGGGCGCAGAAATTACCTGGAACGGCGAATGCGACGAAATCGTGCTTGATGCACCGCCTTATGTAATACGCCTCCAGATTCAGAATGAGCTTGTATATGTTAAAAATCCCTTATACGGAGATATTATGTATACACTCATAAATCCGCCCATCATAAAAGACAGCCGTACCTTCGTGCCAATAAGATTCATTTCTGAAATCCTCGGCTATAAGGTAAGCTGGGACGGAGCAACACAAACTGTTTTAATTGAAAAATAACTAAAGGAAAGCGGCAGCTTTTGGCGATTCTTCTAAGGGAGGATTGCCGATTGGCTGTCGCTTTTTTTGTAACCTTCTTTTGTTTTTTGCATAATATGTATTGAAGCAAAGGAGGTTTAATATGTCTGATAAAAATGAAATAAAAAAGGAATGCTCCAAAATGCCTTATATGTGGCCTATGGGCTATAATACATACGGTATGGGAGCGGAAGGCAATATGTGTTATCCCATGATGAATCAGGGGATGTGGCAAAATTTCCCTATGCGCTGTCCCTGCTGCGGAGGCTTTATCCCTATGGGCGGATGTATGCCTTGTGCGAACACATCTTTCCCGGAATGTGATTGACAAAAAGGGCTGAAAACCATCGGGTTTTCAGCCCTTTTTTGTATAATGACTACAAAGGCAGTATAAAAAAGTTTATTTTTATGCAATAATTTTATTGACGAACAGTTTTTTCTTTGGTATAATCTCTTTATTAAATACATTTGTTTTCGGGTGGTGGACAAACGTGAGCAAAAATTCTTTGGTTCTGGTTGACTCCAAGGTTCTCCCTGAGGTTTACTTAAAGGTGCTTGATGCCAAGAGATTTCTGGCAGAGGGGGACTGCAAAGAGATAAGCGACGCCGTTAAAAAGGCAGGAATATCAAGAAGTGCATATTATAAGTATAAGGACTATGTATTTCCGTTCAATCAGATGCAGGGAATCATAACGCTGTTTTTTATCGTATCGGATAAAACCGGCGTGCTCTCTTCCATTCTCGCAATCCTCGCCGAGGTGGGAGCGAATGTCCTTACCATCAATCAGAACATTCCCGTAAATTCCGTGGCTGACGTATCAATAAGTATACAAAATGTGTCCGGTGGCGATTTGCAGGAGCTTATAGACCGTCTTGGTGCACTTAAGGGTGTAAAGGATGTTCGTGTTCTGGCGAGACAGTAAGAAGCGAAAGGGGACAGACAGATGAAAAATGTAGCGATACTTGGCTTTGGCACCGTGGGAAGCGGAGTTTACGAAATGCTCTCTCTCAATGCAGAAAAAATTGAAAAAGCTGCCAATGCTCCGGTAAAGGTTAAATACATCCTTGATATAAGGGATTTTTCCGACAGAGAGGATGCACATATTTTTACCAAGGACTTTAATGTTATTTTAGAAGACGATGAGGTTGATATTGTTGCCGAGGTAATAGGAGGAGTTCACCCTGCCTATGACTTCACAAAGGCAGCACTTCTTAAAGGAAAAAGCGTTGTAACTTCAAATAAGGAGCTTGTTGCAACAAAGGGATCAGAGCTTTTAAAAATAGCAAAGGAAAATAACGTAAACTATCTTTTCGAGGCATCGGTTGGCGGAGGAATTCCGCTTATTGCTCCCATCCACAACTATCTTGTGGCAAACGAAATAGAGGAAGTTGGCGGAATACTTAACGGAACCACAAACTATATCTTAACCGAAATGTTTGAAAAGGGACGTAGCTTTGATGAGGCGTTAAAGAGCGCGCAGGAGCTTGGTTATGCAGAAAGAAATCCTGCAGCGGATGTGGAAGGACTTGACGCCTGCCGTAAAATTTCCATACTTATGTCCCTTGTGACAGGAAAGTTCTGCGATTCGGAAAAAATTTACACAGAAGGAATTGCAAATATTGATGAAGAAGATGTGGCATACGCCGGAATGCTTGACAGCGTAATAAAGCTTGTGGCATACGGCAAAAACACTGAAAGCGGAGTTTATGCCGCGGTCAGACCTGCCGTAATTAAAAAAGAAAACCCCTTATCTTCCGTAAGAAGTGTTTTCAATGCGGCATATGTCAAGGGAAACGCAGTCGGAAAGGTAATGTTTTATGGTCGCGGTGCAGGAAAGATGCCTACAGCCAGCGCTGTGGTATCGGATATTCTTGAAATTGCAAAATCAGGAGGACATAAAGGTTACTTCTGGGATGAAGAAGCAAAATGGATTTCTCGCGAAGAAATTAAGGAAAGCTATTTTGTAAGAGTGTCATCAAAGGATGAAGGCAAATTAAGAGAAGTTTTCCCCGACAGAGAAATAGTAAAGCTTCCCGGAGAAACGAAAGAAATTGCAGTTGTTACCGAGCCTTTGACAAACAGATTTTTTGAAGAAAAATTCAAAGGAATAGAAGTAATCAAAAAAATACGCTTTCTCGGAGAAGAGGAATGATCAGGGTTAAGGTCCCTGCTACGAGTGCGAACTTAGGCCCCGGATTTGACTCTATGGGACTTGCCCTGGGACTGTATAATGAAATAGAGATTGAGGAGACCGAAGGCGGAATAGAAATTGTTCAGGAAGGGTTTGATTATAAAAACAATTCTCCCGAACGTAATCTTGTATACCGGGCGATGAAAACCGTATTTGACGAATGCGGAAAAAGCCCTAACGGTCTTAAGATAAAAATAGAAAGCAACATCCCCGCAACCAGAGGACTTGGCTCTTCCGCCGCCTGCATAATAGGCGGAATGGTTGGTGCAAATGCCATGTACGGTTTACTTGGGCCGAGTGACATACTGAGCCTTGCTTCTAAAATGGAGCGCCATCCCGATAATGTTACCCCCTGCCTTATGGGCGGATTTACGGTATCATATTTTGACGGGAAAAAGGTAACATACAGCAAAATTCCTCTGGGAGAAGAAATAAGTCTTGCCGTTGTTTATCCCGATTCAAAGCTTTCAACGGGAAAGGCGAGGACAACTCTTCCTTATAAGGTACCTCACCGTGATGCGGCGTATAATGCGGCTCATTCGGCGCTTTTAGTGTCGGCCATAGCGGGCAAGAGGTATAATCTTCTCACAGAGGCGATGCAAGATAAGCTTCATCAGCCTTACCGTATTAAGATGATTCCCGATATGGAAGAAATTTTTAAGATTTATAAAGATGCGGGAGCGTATGGCTGCTACTTAAGCGGAAGCGGGCCGACTCTCGCGGCAATAATAGCAACCAAGGACAAAGAAAGCTTTAGTAGAGAGGTTTGTGAAAAGCTTTCCGATAAAAATTATAATTTTGATATTTTTGGCTTTGACAATATGGGTACATATGTTAAAAAGCTTTAAATAAAATGCAGAATAAAGAAAGGATTGATATAAATGTTGATAGTACAGAAGTTCGGCGGAAGCTCTGTTGCAAATGCAGAAAGAGTTTTTAATGTGGCAAACCGTATTGCCGAAACCTACAGAAACGGAAACAGCGTTGTTGTAACGGTTTCCGCGCAGGGTGACACAACGGATGATTTAATTGAAAAGGCAAAGGAAATCAACGAAAAGCCCTCAAAGAGAGAAATGGATATGCTCCTTGCAACAGGTGAGCAGATTTCAATTGCTCTTCTTGCCATGGCTCTTGAAAAGATTGGCGTTCCCGCAATATCCTTAACAGGATGGCAGGCAGGCGTTAACACCGACTCAAAATACGGTATTGCGAAAATCAAGAGAATCCACACAGAGAGAATTTTATCCGAGCTTGATGCGAAAAAGGTTGTTATCGTTGCAGGCTTCCAGGGTATAAACAAGTATGATGATATTACAACATTAGGCCGCGGAGGAAGCGATACATCCGCAGTTGCATTAGCTGCGGCACTTCACGCAGATTTATGTCAGATATTCACCGACGTTGACGGTGTATTCACAACCGACCCCAGAATCTGCCCCGACGCTAAAAAGCTTCCCGAAATCACATACGACGAGATGCTTGAGCTTGCATCACTCGGTGCAAACGTACTTATGAACAGAAGCGTAGAACTTGCGAAAAAATATAATGTTAATTTAGAGGTATTAAGCAGCCTTAAGAAGGTTGAAGGTACTTATGTCAAGGAGGTTACTAAAGTGGAAAAATCAAATGTAAGAGGTATAGCAAGAGATAATGACGTTGCAATGATATCGGTGCTTGACGTGCCCGATGAGCCCGGTATTGCCTTTAAGGTATTTTCAATGCTTGCAAAGCATAACATAAATGTTGATATGATTCTTCAGTCCATCGGCCGTGAAGATAAAAAGGATATAAGCTTCTCTGTTAAGAGCGACGAATGCGAAGATGCAGTTAAGCTTCTTTCCGAAAACAACATTATCGAAGCAAGAAAAATCGTTTACAAGGATAACGTATCCAAGGTATCCATTGTTGGTGCCGGAATGGTAAGCAACCCCGGTGTTGCATCCATGATGTTCGAGGCCATGTATGATGCTCACATCAACATCCATATGATCTGCACAAGTGAAATAAAGGTTTCCATCCTTATCGACAGAGAGTATGCTGAAAAGGCTGTAAGAACTCTTCACGAAAAATATAATCTCGATAAATAATCTTGACGCCCCTTGCAGATAATAGCAAGGGGCGTTTTTATGTCAAAAGCAAAGGATTTTTTATCAATAACCTCAGGGGCATTTCTGCTTGCTTTGGGAACGGTGCATTTTGCAGAGGAAGCATCCATTGTTTCAGGCGGGGCATCAGGCCTGGCTGTAGCCGTAGCGGGAGTGGGTCATTGGTTCGGAATTGAAATTCCTCTCTATCTTACAACGGCATTACTTAATATTCCGCTTTTTGTTTTTGGATATAAAAAGCAAGGAAAGCTTTTCACATTT
>JAUNRD010000091.1 GCA_030535815.1 Clostridia bacterium | reverse complement strand
CAGCTTTTGCCGCTTTTACTACGCTTTCATAAATTTCTTCCACTGTGTATTCTGTTTCGTCTGCAACTTCCACAGTAGAAATATCTACAAGAGCACTTCTTGCTCCTGCAACCAAGCCCATGGCCGGAAACATACTTACAATAAGGCAGACTGAAATTATCTTTTTCATAAAAATCCCCTTTCTTATTCGCAAAAAGGCGACCTGCGGTCGCCTTTTTAACTTTATGACCGATTCAGTTATTAGCCTGCGTAGTTATAAGATACGCTTGTGTATGAATCAGGTTTAGCAGGATTTAATATGTTGCCTGCATAGTTTTTGTATACTTCAAGCAGACATGCATTTCCTGCCTTGTCTACTACCCAGTATTCAACGTCGTCGCCTACTACCTTGAAGTAGGTCTTACCATATTCGCCTGTGGGCTTTCTTAAAATAAGGTTGCCGTTTTCATCGCGTGCAACAACGCCGTCTACAATCTTGAATTCAACAACTTCGTAAACGTTTTCAAAGAAGTCGCCGTTTTCGTCCTTTGCAAGTTCATAGCCCCAGAATGCCCATCTGATTTCGGGGTTAGCGCAGCCACCTGTATAACGAACAATTCTTTCCTTTACGTTTCCGTTTTCATCTTCAGAACCGTCGAAAACAACGCCGTTTACAACTAAGAACTGATACTGCTTGTAGGGTTCAGCCATTTCATAAGCAGGTGCTGTCCAGCTGATCTTTGCATCATTTTTTACGATAAGAGAATCAGCATCCCATGCCCAGTTGTCATCAGCATGCTCAAGATATTCTTCTGCTACATTCTTTGTTGCAAGACCTTCGTTGCCCTTTTTGTCAAACTTAGCTGTTATGTTCTTGTTGTATACAACAGGAATCATAGCTGCGATTTCGGCATCTGTTACTTCATAAAGATTGTATGCATTTCTTTCGCTGAGCTTGTCAACGGTAAGTTCTTCAGAAACAACTCTCTCCCATTCGTCAATAGCCTTTACATCCATTCCGAAGTATTCGTACATTTCAACTACTTCTTCCTGCTCATCTGTAGACTTTTTGCCGTTTAAGATGTTGCCTTCAAGGTCGTACTTACCAAAGCCGTATTCTGTCCACTTAAGCTCGAGAACTTCAGCTTTTCTTACAGTTCTTGTCAATAATGCGCTGTCGGGAATGTTGAAATATTCGTTACCGAAATCCCATGCCCATGTTTTGTTGTCAATTTTTGTCTGCTGACGTTCCCAGATAATATGGTCGCCTGCGATTTCCCACATATAGTCCTGTCTTCTTGTTTCCCACTGAGGAGTAAGATTATTGTAGCATGTTACATTCTGTGCCTTGCCGTCAAGATACATTCTGCTGTATCCTGCATAAGGATAAACGCTTTCATAGCCTTCAATTTTCCACTCGGGAGTTACGGGAACAAGTACCTGCTTATTTGTGTACATTCCGTCAATAACTTCGTTGTAGATTCTGTTGGGATTAGCCGGATCTGTTAAATCATATCCTGCAAAAACCATATTTTCCATTTCTGTATGTGCCAATGCTGTAAGACCCATTGACAATACCATTGTTGTTGCCAGCAAACCTGCTGCTGCTTTTTTGAAAAGTCTCTTCATAATAAAGACTCCTCTCCTTTCTTAATTTTAATTTTATTTACACTAATATCACTGCGTCTTTGTACAAGCCCCGCATTGATATATTATGTACTTAATATAGATTTATTCCATATAAGGAAATTCTTGTTGCATTATAGCACCGGCAAGGTAAAATTAAGGTAAAAAAACAAAGAGTTTTAAAAAATTTTTTTGCTTTTTTCCATAAGATGTGCCAGCGTATACTCTCCCCATGCATAATCGCTCATATATTCGCCGCAAAATTCAGCCGACATAGCTTCCGGATTTTTGAGAAATTCAAAGTAATCACATATAACTTCGTCAGTATTTATGCTCCTTTGCCCACGCCTTTCCTTTAATATATGTACACACCCTTCGTCTTTCAGTGTATCCCTCAAATTTTTAAGAGCTATCCTGTACAAAGCTTTTGTACACTCGTCAAATGCTCGCTCTTCCCATAAATTATCTATAATTTGCTCCATCGTCACACAGCCCCCATGCCTGTCCACAAGCATTGCGAGAAGCTCCTTGGATTTTTTGTTGGAAAAATATATTGCACGGTTCCCCTTAAATACATCAAATCTGCCGAATGTTTTAATAAAAACCTTTTCATCTTGCGATGCTCTTTTTTTCATATATCTTTCCACCACCCTAAGAACATCATCCTTTTCGTATGATTTAAGGAGATATCCGAACACGCCTGCCCTGAAAGCGTTAAATGCCAAGCTTTCATCTTCCGCAATTATTGCCGTTTCACACTTGCCACATCTTGTCCCGATGCTCTCTGACATTTTACCAATATTATTATCCTTTTTATCCATACTGAGAAATATCAGTTCAGGTTTTCCTCTCTCTCTTTCTTTCTCAAGAAAATCATTCAGGCTTTGAAAACACATTGCACTTCTGATTATCGCTATACTTTTGCACGTATCAATAAATCGTGTCTGCTCATTTTCATTTTCGCCTATGTAAGCCACATGCATACTGCACATTCTTCCTTTCGTATATTTGCAACATAATAGAAATTATGTTGTAAATATATGCGCTCATCAGTTATGTTATGCATTTAAATGGCTTTTTAATATCAATTATATAACAAAAACGAGTACAACAAATAAGACCAATGCCCAAATTTATTGCATTGGTCTTATTCCGCTTACAAAAAATTAATTTTCGTGATATTTTTTCTTATTATAACCTTGACATCAAAGTTCTTAAATGTTAAAATTATTTATGTATAAGATATTATTTACAACATAATTTCTATTATGTTGTTTTTTCATTTTAGCATCTTAAAAGTCCGAGCTTTTGAAGTTGCCTTTTATGCACATCACCACTTTCAACTGTATATATGCGGGTGGTTTCAATGCTTGAATGTCCCAAAATGTCAGCAAGTCTTACAATATCTTTTCGAAGCGAATAAAATGTTTTGGCAAAAAGATGGCGAAAATTATGAGGAAAGACTTTACGTCGTGCAACATCGGCACTTTCACATAAGCCTTTGAGCATTTTCCAAATTGTGCTACGGTCAAGAGGTTTTCCGCTTTTGGTTATGAACACCGAGCCACTTTTTATATGCTGTTGTTTTATATATGCTTTTAACATTTTGCATAGTTGTTTCGGCAAAAAAACCTGTCGTATTTTACCTTTGCAGTTTATTGTTGTCTGCCCTTGATTTACGGCATCAACCGTTATATATTTAAGTTCTGAAATCCTGATGCCTGTGCTTCCGATGGTCTGCATAAGATAGTACAGTCTTTTATTCCCTCTGTCGTATGATACCGAAAGTAACCTTTCATATTCATTTTTCGTAAGTTCCTTCTCGCTGTCTGCAAATATCCTGCGCTGAATTTTCAGCATTTTCGCTTTAAGCTCATACCAACCCATAAATATAAACAACGCATTTACAGACGACAAAACGGAATTTACGCTCCTCGGTGCATACTTTCTGCAAAGCGCCTTTTTATAATCAAGCACTACGGATTTATCAATTCCCTTTCCGCATAGCCACTCCCGAAAAAAGCGGATGTCGCGCATATATTTTTCTACAGTGTTGTCGCTTTTTTCTTCTTCAGAAAGATAAACCTTAAATCGTTGCACCATTTCATCAGTAATAAATTTCATTTTTAAACTTCCTTTCAGGCTTTTTATATTATTATAACCCTAAAGGCAAGGGAAATGAACATTTTGCAAAAAAACAGGTCCGAATCGATTCGGACCTGTTTTTTCATTTTTTATTTAGAATACGGAATGTATAAATAAACTTCTTCCCACTTATAGTCAATCATAATTCCTATAAGATTATTGTCCGGAGTCGCATAATAGTATCTTGCCTCATCCTTTAATATTTCTTTATCATATAGTTCAAACCCGTTATCCAGCAAATAATCCACATATCTTTGTACATCATCTATGCCGTAATAATTATAGGTGTAAACAGAAAAACTCTCTACTCTTTCGCTTTCCGTGCATTTTATCCCCGTAATCGAGGTGTATGTGGGCACTTTAGTACACAAACTCGGATATAACTCATATTTCGGTTTTTTCACGTGTACCGTAATATCGACGCCCTTAAAATCCACATCCGAGGATATCGTAACCTTGGCTATACCTACCTTAAGACCGGTTATTTTCAAATAACATATAGACTCATAATCTTCCAGCCAGTCTCCCCAATCACAGGAAACTATATTTTTTTCTTTTGTGTCCCAATATATAGACCAGTCTTCGCCTTTACCATCCGCATATACCAGAATTTCTTTAGTCTCACCAACAGATAGCTCTATATCCTCGTCAGACAATACTATTGTAGACTGATTTCCTGCCTCGGCAAATTCCGCATAAGATACGCCCTCTTTAGTCAAATCGAATGCGCTTATGATATTAATCGGTATGGCAAAGCCGATATTCCGGGCACCTTCCACTCCGGCAGATGTTATACCCAAAACTTCTCCGTATTCATTAACCAGTGCGCCGCCGCTTGAACCGTGAGAAATAGCGGCTGTAATCTGAATAAAGTTTTCTTCTCCCACAACCTGATGCGTATTACTGATAATACCGTTTGAAATTGTGTTCAGCAGTCCCTTCGGACTTCCCGGAGCATAAACTATCTGCCCCGCTTTTATATTGTCGCTGTTTCCGAGTGCAACTGCAGAAAAACCGTGAACCGTTTTTCCGGCTTTTGAACCCTTACCAACTCTGATTATAGCCACATCAAGTTTTTCATCAAAGTGCCTCCAAAGCTGCTTTTTCAGCGAAATAAGTTATTTTTCTTTTTTCACTATATACCAGTTTTCCGTTTTTGTCAATAAAAACAGCCCCCGAAGCAAAAGCCTCGGGGGGATAATTCTTACTTATTCATCCATCAGGCCCGCAAGATACTTTGCGGTTTCTGCTTCAAACTTCAAAAACATTTCGGAAAGATGGGGCGGCATTTTATGAAAGCCCATTGCACCCGACTCTAAAGATAAAACGCCTTTGTAGCCTATTTCCTTAAGTGCATCCATAAATTCGTACCACACACACGAACAAAGGAAGGGTACCTGATGGGTGTCGTCCCACGCCCCGCGGTTGTCGTGAACGTGAAGGCAGAAAAGCTTTTCATTTGCCACCTTCACAGCCTCGGGGAGATTAAGCTTCATTGATAAAACGTGTCCCGTATCAAGGCAGATTCCCACATTAGGCATATTAATTTCATCAACAAGCTTTCTTATATTTTCCGTTCTTGCAAGGGAGATATTCCTGAAAGGCAGGTTTTCGATTGCCACATTTATTCCGCGCTCCCTGGCATAAAGCCCCACTTCGGTAAATACCTTTACGTTCATGCTAAAGGCAAAAGCTTCATCCGTTTCCGTGCCCCAGCCCTCGGGCATTACGGGGTGATAAACAACGGTATCTGCCCCAAGTAAGCTTGCCCCGTCTATGCACTTTTTCATATGCATAACATTTTTCGGGCGGTCTTCGGTTGCTTCGTCGTGTACAGGCCAGGGGCCGTGTATCTGATTTATATGTATTCCCGCTTTTTCCGCAAGGCGTCTTTCTTCCGTAAGAAATTCCTTAAATTCTTCATCGGAGGCTTCGGCGATTAAAAAGCTTTTATAATATGCAAGATGCTGAAAGTCGGATGCACCATAACCTAAAGCCTTCATTTTCTCATAGTCGGTGTGCCGTCTTTTCCCGTCTTCCCTTTCTTTTTCAAGAAATTCGCTGTTTGTTTTTCCGATTATCATGAATTTTCCTCCTTGATTATCCGTCAAAAAAATTTCGTTCTATTTTATCAGGCCGCAAATAGCACTGTTGTCAAGCCAACTGTCACACTGTCATATTTGCCAGTCTGAGTATAGAAATTATTACTTCTTGTTTTGTTATAAATTCTTTAGGTCTGAATTTGTTATTTGTATCTCCGATTAATATGCCTTTACTTCCTAAAAAATCCACGCTATCCTTTGCCCAATCCGAAATTTCTTCCCGGTCAACATAACAGGTCGTTTCCTCCGATGTTTCTTCTTCGCCCTTAAGCAAACCATAAACATTCGATAAAATTTCAGCAAATTCTTCCCTTGTTATATAATCATAGGGGAAAATTTCATTTTCTGTTTTTCCATTAACAATATGATAATTATACAGATTAATTATCGTTTTATCTTTTGTGTCAGTAAAAGGATTATCCTTTGTTTCTGCATCCTCTATACCATAATTTGCTAACAAATTATCTATTAACTGACACACTTCCAAACGGCTTATTTTACCGGTGTAATTAATTTGATTAAAAGATGGCACCAATTCCTTTTTAACAGCAGTATCAATATCATTTTTTGCCCATTCCGATGCTTCAAAAGTTACTTCATCGTCTAAAATAATCTTTTTTGTTTTTAATGCATAGATGAAATTGAGAAAACGATTGTATTCAGTATAATCTATGTCATACTGTTTGCCTGAATCATCATAAAATCGTCCAGCAACAAAACCTACTCTTTGAGTATAGCCGTCTGTCGTTGTTATATTGATATTTACAACGGGAATATCTGCTCCTCGTATTACCTTGCCGTCATCAATTAAGTTCATCGAATTAAGTAAATGAACAATGTACGCAACTTCATTTTTTTCCTCTGTATCGAAATCATAGCAATACTCAGAATCTTTTATAGGATAAATAGTTACCGAAACGCTTATCTCATATACAAATTCACTTTGAAACCTCATTTGCTCTGACGAGCAGAATGAATATGCCGCTTTATAATCTTCGTTCGCACTTGCCTGACATACAAATATTGCGCCGGATAAAACTAATATCCATACAAAAAATAAAATTTTTTTATACATTAATTTCCCGCCTTTCAATAACCATAAAAATCTTTTATCTACTGTCTTTTTTCAAGTTTATCACATATCCCATTTTTAGTCAAGCAAGCTGCAAAAAGAGATTCTTCGCCCTCGGGATTTTTACAAAATCCCCAATAGCTCAGAATGACACCCATCCGTTTTTCCACGCCAAAAATAGCGGCAGATGCAAAT
>JAUNRD010000512.1 GCA_030535815.1 Clostridia bacterium | reverse complement strand
ATCCCACATAAACCACTTTTTCAGGCTTTAAGGAAAGCGCAGCTATCGCATTATCTGTCTGACATTCGTCAAAAAGTTCTATCAGTGTTTTCATCCTTCTACCTCTTTCCTCAGCAAAATCCAAGAATTCCCTTTACTTCGGATTCCTCTAAAGTAATATCTGCACCAACCATGGAATCTTCAATCTGAGACACTTTACTTCCTCCGATTATAGGGAAAACATCCACCGATTTTGCAGAAGAAAGAATGGCACAAACACATGACGCAATGCTTATATTGTATTTATCGGAAAGAGCTTTAATCATTTCAAGGCGCCTTAAATTTTCTTCGCAGAGGTAACGCTCCTTTGATTTATCAGATAGCCCTGCTTCACCCAGCGATGCCATTTTAGAGAAAAAGCCCTTACCCTGAGAAGCATATGCCGCAACGGGCATTTTCTTATCAGCATAGTAATAAAAACCTTCTTTATCCATATCAACCAGGGTTCTGTCCGCATTTCCGCCCGGCGCAATTATTGCAGGACTGAAACGTATCTGGCTTGCACAAAAGCCCATAAGTCCGTTTTCCTTTGCATAGTTATTTGCTTCTTCAATGCGGTTTATCTTCCAGTTTGATGCGCCGAATTTCTTTATTTTGCCTTCCGATACAAATTTATTCATTGTAGTTATTATTTCGCTTACAGAAAGTCTTTCATCATCTCTGTGCAGCCAGTAAAACTCAATTTGCTCTATTCCCAAAGCATCAAGGCTTTTTCCAAGGTCGCTCCTTAATTCACCTTCGCTTAAGCGGGATACGGGAAGGTCTGCTGCTTTCTGAAATCCCCCCTTAGTAGATAGAAATATGTCATCATATCTTCTTTCACGAAGCCATTTTCCTATAACCTTTTCTGATTCTCCCTCAGCATAAAGTCTTGCTGTATCTATATGGCGACCTCCTAAGGAATAGTATTTATCCATTATATCAAAGGAGTCTTTTTCGGATATGGTTTCACCGAAATACGCCGTTCCGAGAAGAATTTTTGAGCTTGATTTACCAAAGCTTTCAGAATATTTCATAATGCACCTCTTAAATAAAATTTTCTGCAACTATCTATAACAGTATATCATACTTTCCCTGTTATTTCAACAAAAAAAGAAGCTGCAAATAAATTTACAGCCTCTTAATCATTATTTATATTCGCCGATAAAAAGAACTTCGCCCGATGTTTTATCCTTTATCACATAGGTAAAGGGCTTATCGAACTTAAATTCTACAGGCTCCGGAGGACGTGCGGAGGTTTCCCCTGCCATCATACCGGTAACTGCCGCAGCTTCCGTCCCTTTTTCATCCACCTTTATATAGGTTTTATGTATTCCGTCGGTAACTTGCATATTTCCAAAATCACACATCTTTGTAAGATCGGCCGCCTCTGTGAAGGACACCTTCATTCCAAGGCTTTTAAGTGTATCCGAAAGGTTTAATGTAGTTTCTGTTTCAAACTTTGGAAGATAAAGCGATACATAGGTGCTTTTAAGTTCCTCGCCCGAAATTAAGCTATCGGCATCGCTCACTCTGTCATCACCCATAAGTATGTACATACTTATGTTGATGTCTTCTCTGTAGGCACCCATAAACATTCCGTTTTCGTCAGTTTCTTCCACACGGTT
>JAUNRD010000511.1 GCA_030535815.1 Clostridia bacterium | reverse complement strand
TCTGTTTATCGGTTAACCTTTTTTGAACCACGCGACTATCGCGTGGTTTTCTTTAAATAAAAATAAGGTTCAAGCTTTCGCTTGAACCTTATTTTTTTACTTTACCTCATATTCTGAATTTTGGAGAATTAAATTAAAGCTGTCAAGATTTTCCTGCTTTGCTCCGTTTATATAAAGAGAGTCAATTACAATGTTTTTGAAAACTACATTTTCGTCATAGGATTTAAGGATAACGGAGGGGTTTCTTTCAAGCTCGTCCATATAGACATTTATGTTTTTGAATAATATGTCGTGGGTATAGCCGAAAAAGTCCTTGGTAGCACGGATGACGCCCTCGGGAGTTCTTTTCCGGAGCGGCATTTTATGATTTACTATGGCAATCAGGTTTGGAACTCCCATATTATCCGCCGCATAGACCTGCTCTTCCGACTGCTGGAATACCATGGGAAGGGCGTATTTTGAATATTCGATATTCAGGTTTTCAAATGTGACATTGCTTATATCGGCACCGCAGCCGTTCTGAATATCCATTGCCGTTGCCGCATTGTGTATAAGGTCGGAATTTTTAAAAACAATGTTTCTGTATATGGGTGCGTCGGTTTCAATACCAACTTCGCAGTTGTTGCCCCAGTCGCACCAGAGCACACAGTTGTCGACAACAATATTTTCAACTACAGACGGATGCTCATAAATTGCCTTTATGGTAATAGTATCGTCAAATGAACGGATAAAGGAATTTTTAATTGAAACATTGCTTGTGTTTGTAATGTCAATTCCGTCTGCATTATATCTCCAGTGACCTACGATTTTTATGTTGTCAATTACGGCGTTGTCACAGTCAAAAAGAGCTAAAACCCAGTTGGAGGAGTTTACAAGAATTATGTCCTCGATTTTTATATCCTTGCAGTCGTAAAATCTCAAAGTGCCCTTGGTATAGTTTTCATAGCAGTTTTCGCATATTCTCTCTTCTGTTGTGTTGTCGATTGTACCTCCGCCGAAAACACGGATATTTTTACCGCCCTCGGAATAGAGTGAACCGAAAACTATAGCTTCCTTGTCGATATAGACAGATTCGTTGTCCTTTAAGGTGATAACGCCGGGGAAGTGGATGCCGGGACCGTAATAATATGTTGCATCCTTTGCATCGGGATATTCCTTCGCTTCTTCAAAGAAAATGTGAAGGGCGTTATGTTCACTCTCAGGCTCAAGTACATACTGACCGTGCTTTTCTAAAGTAATTACAACATCTTCGCCTGATTTTTTTACGGGAATGTTTTTTGATAAAGGTCTGACTACGGGAGAGGGGAAACCGCCCTTTTTAGAAACTGTTAAGGTCACGGGTGCAGAGCCGTAAACGGAAATGAAAGCGGCATCCTCGCTCTGAGAAAAATCTCTCTGATGGCCGGGCCAGGGACGGTTGAAGGGAATTTTTGATACACGGCAGTTTCTTGCCTTATATTCCTTGCCGTCAATTGTAACCTTGTAGTCATCATTATAAAGCTTGTAATTCAATAAACTATAATCGTGGGTGTACTCCGTTCCTCCGAAAGCTACATAGGTTTCGGACAGAAAGCCTTCTTTGATGGGGAAATATCCTTTGGTTGTGGTTTTTACTTCGGGAATATAACTCATAAAAAATACCTCTCTTTTTG
>JAUNRD010000510.1 GCA_030535815.1 Clostridia bacterium | reverse complement strand
ACTTGCCTGGGAATGCATAAAGGAAGCGGCAAAGCCCCGTCTTCAGGTGGAAGTTCCCGTATCAACGGTGCAGATGGAATATATCTATCACATCAAGGAAGAAAAGATGCTTGAAAAAATTGCCGAGCTTACAAAGGAAGCAAAGGTTCTTTGCCCCGATGTTGAATTTTCAGCACTTGATGCAACAAGAGCAGATATCGCATTTTTGGTTTCGGCGGCAAAAATGGCAGCTGAAAACGGCGCAACGGTAGTTTCCGTATCCGACGATGCAGGTGTTTCCCTTCCTTCTGAACTCGGCGAAATCGTATCTGCCATAAAGGCGGAAGTTGACATTCCCTTATATGTAAGAGTGTCGGATGCCCTCGGAATGGCAAGCGCATCTGCAATAGAGGCAATTAAAAACGGAGCCGACGGCATAAAGAGCGCAATGGCAGGAGAAAATATTTTATCCTCAGGCGTAATTTCCGATATCGTAAGTGCAAGAGGAGATGCTCTTGGAATAGAAACAAGCCTTAAAAACACAAAAATTCACAGAAACATTGATGATTTGCTTCAGTCAATCAATCACGAAGCATATGACACTGACGGTGCGGTAAGCGAAAAGAAAAAGATTTTACTTGATGCAGAAAGCACCATTTCCCAGGTATCCCAGGCGGCAGAAGTGCTGGGCTATGACCTTTCCGATGAGGATTTGGGAAATGTACTTCGGGCAATAGTAAACGTATGCGAGAAGAAGGGCACCATCGGTGCAAAGGAGCTTGAAGCATTGATTGCCAGCGAAGCGCAGAGAGTTCCTTCCACATACCATCTCGAAAGCTACACCACCACCTGCGGAAACAAAATGGATTCAATGTCTCAGGTAACCTTGAAGTGTAACGGTGAAATAATCACAGGCGTAAGCGCAGGCGACGGTCCCATCGACTCTGTATTCCGCGCAATTGAGCAGAGCATCGGCTTCCATTATGAGCTGGACGACTTCCAGATTCAGGCTGTAACAGAGGGTAAAGAGGCACTCGGTTCTGCCATTGTAAAACTGAGAAACAACGGAAAGCTCTATTCCGGTAACGGAATTTCCGCCGACATCGTTGCGGCAAGTATAAGAGCATATATAAACGCACTTAACAAAATTGTCTTTGAGGAGAATTAACATGAAAATCGTATTTTCGACAAAAAATGTAAGCCGCCCGTCCTTTCTGGATTTGTGCCGCTATGCATATGACTACGGATATTCGGGCTTTGAAATTTACGATGCGACAAAAGAGAGAGTATCCCACTATGACAGCATTCTCCGTAACGACCGCACGGCAGATGCGAAAAGAAAATTACTTAACAGAAGCCTTTCTGTTTCGGCACTTCATTATCCCTACAGCATTGATTCTGATGAAGCAACGGGGGACGGCATATATAAATATGTAGTTATGGCGCGAAGTGCCGGCATTGAAAACGTAATAGTCAGAATTGAAAAGGAAACGGATAAGGCAGTGCTTTCAGAAAAGCTTGGCGAAGCAATTAAATGTGCCGAAAAGTCCGATGTAAGAATCCTTCTTGAAACTGTCGGCTATCTTTCGGAAACCGAGCACGTAATTGATATAATAAACCATTTTTCATCGGCAGTACTCGGTGCTTCCTGGAATATCAGAGGAACTTACTTCG
>JAUNRD010000509.1 GCA_030535815.1 Clostridia bacterium | reverse complement strand
TGCATTTATGGTATGCAATCTGTTTTCAGCCTCGTCAAACACAATGGAAGCTTCGCTTTCAAATACTTCATCGGTAACTTCCATTGAAGTGAGACCGAACTTTTCGTAAATTTCCTTACCGATAACGGTGTTAAGGTCGTGGAAAGCGGGGAGACAGTGCATAAAGCGGCATTTATTACCTGCATTATCCATAATTTCCTTTGTAACGCTGTAGGGTGAAAGGTCTTCAATTCTTTCCTTCCAAACTTCGGCAGGCTCGCCCATGGAAACCCATACGTCGGTGTAAATTACATCGGCGTTTTTGGTTGCCGCGATGGGATCTTCGATAAATTCAAGGATTGCGCCGGATTCTTCTGCAATTTTTTTGCAGGTTTCAACTAAAGCTGCATCGGGGAAATATTTTTTATTGGTACAGGCAACAAAGTGCATTCCCATTTTTGCACAGCCAACCATTAAGGAATTACCCATGTTATAGCGCGCATCACCCATATAGACAAGCTTTTTGCCTGAAAGAGAGCCAAAATGCTCCTTTATGGTTAGAAAGTCAGCTAAAATCTGAGTGGGGTGAAATTCATTTGTAAGTCCGTTCCAAACGGGAACACCGGCATAATCGGAAAGAGACTGGACAATTTCCTGACCGTAGCCGCGGTATTCGATACCGTCATACATTCTGCCAAGAACCCTTGCGGTGTCGGGAAGGCTTTCCTTTTTGCCTATCTGTGAGCCTGTGGGGTCAAGGTAAGTTGCGCTCATACCAAGGTCGCTTGCCGCAACCTCAAAGGCACAGCGAGTTCTTGTACTGGTCTTTTCAAATATAAGGGCAATGTTTTTTCCCTCGCACATTTTGTGGGGGATTCCTGCTTTTTTCTTTGCCTTAAGGTCGGCAGCCAGATCTATAAGATAAGAAATTTCCTCTGCCGAAAAATCAAGAAGCTTTAAAAAGCTTTTTCCTTTTAAGTTTATTTCGCTCATTTTTATTCTCCTTTTCTGCATAAATATGCAAAAGATTTCGTATATTTGTATATTATAGCTTCATAAGGCGGTTATGTCAAGGGGGATTAAAGAAAAATTATGCATTTAAGCACACAGGTATTGAAAAAATACAAGATAAATGCTAATATATATTAAATGAAGAAAAAATTTTTTAATTTTTTTGCAACCTTTTGGCTTCTTAAACTGTATTATACACAGAAAGGGCTCTTAAGCCCGGTGGGTCCGGACTCCCCAGGGCTTAAACTTAAAACAAAAACATAATAAAGGAGAAATAAAAACATGAAAAAATTATTGAGCGCCGTAATGGCAATGCTTATGGTACTTGGAGTATTTTCCGTAAGCGCAAACACAGAGGCAACCGAAGAAGTTGGAGCAAACTATGACACTATGCTTATAGAGGATGTTGAAGATCCTTATGCTCAGATGCCAAAAGAAGGTGATGAAGAAGTGATAGCTGAAATCCCCGAAAAGGAAATGCACCACGGTGTAGTAAGTGAAGTGACAGAAGAATACATAATGTTAAATGACGGCAGTCTCAGAATAAACCTTGCTCCCGAAACATATGTTTCTGACTACAGCTTAAATCCTGTAGAAATCAAAAAAGGCGACGCTGTAAGCGTTCTTGCATCCACAATGATGACAAGAAGTTTACCTCCCCAGGTTG
>JAUNRD010000508.1 GCA_030535815.1 Clostridia bacterium | reverse complement strand
CATTTCTCTTAAGAAATCGGCATATTGATGACGGAATTTTTCAGTCGTTACATAATCAGTGAAGAACCCTTTATTGCAATCGATATACTTGCCGTTTTCCTTAAGGGCGTGACCAATATCCATATGCATGGAATGGGGGATAACGGAAAAATCCTCATACCATATGTGTTCCGGGTGATACCAGGGATGTCCCAAGATTGTGACACGCTCGTCAGTTGCCATAAAAAGCTGCTGGCGGTACCATTCCCTGGCACAAACAGAAATGTCTTTCTGATAAACGTGTGCTCTCGGTGAATCAACTCTCCAGTGGGAAGCGCCGACAGCATAGCGGATGCCGAGTGAAAGCATTTCCTCCTTGGTAAGTGCAAGCTCGATTGGGTAGGGCGTTCCGTCCTCCGGAGGAATATATCCGTCGCGACTGCCGTTGTGCAAAGCCGCGTAGTCATATTCGGGTTTTGCAATAGGAGTGAACTCAACACCGAGCACCAGATGGGGATATTTTTCTCTTGCGGCTTTAACTGCCTCTGCCGAACGCTTTATATCACTTAAAAACTTATTATCGTTATAATTTGCGTGGTCTGCAATACCTACACGGCAAAGCCCCTGTGAAAGTGCGCTTTCCGCAATCTCAGAAAGTGTATTTGAAGCATCAAATGAATATTCGCTGTGAATATGCCAGTCTGAATTTATAATCATAAAAAACACCTTTCTTTCATTTTTCTTAAGTTTGATTTTATCGCAAATAAAGCATTTAGTCAAGGCATTAATCAATTATTTCTTGATTATTTTTATGCTTGGTGGTATAATATTAATACTATTTTCAGGAAGTGATTATATGACAGATTTAGAAAGAGCGCGAGAGTTTTTTAAGCACGACCGATATGCAACGGATGCTACAGGTATAGAGATAGATGAAGTCGGAAAAAACTATGCAAAATGCAGTATGAAAATTACCGACATTCATAAAAATGCTTTAGGTCACGTTATGGGCGGGGTTGCATTTACTCTGGCAGATTTTGTTTTTGCCATAGCCACAAACTTTGATGCTGAAAATCCCACCGTTACAACCGTAAGTCAGATAAGCTATCTTTCGTCACCGAAAGGGGAGGTTCTTTTTGGTGAAAGCCGCCTCATAAAAGATGGAAAGCGTAACTGCTTTTACGAGATTTTAATAACCGATAATTTGGGGACTGATGTTGCTGTTGTGAACGTAACAGGAACTCATATTGTTAAATAAGGAAAGGGATAGATATGAAAACAGGAGTTGTTATGGAAGGCGGGGCAATGAGAGGTCTCTTTACATCGGGCATACTTGATGTGCTTATGGAAGAGGGAATCACCGTTGACGGAGCAATTGGCGTTTCTGCAGGTGCGGCCTTCGGATGTAACTATAAATCCGGTCAGATGGGAAGAGCGCTTCGCTATAATAAAGAATACTGCAGAGACAAGCGCTACTGCAGCTTCCATTCGCTTATTACGACAGGCGATTTATACGGAGCAGAATTTTGCTATAAAACGCTTCCCGAGGAGCTTGACATATTTGATAACGATGCCTACGAAAGCAATCCGATGGAGTTTTATGTTGTCTGTACGGATGTGGTAACAGGGCATCCTGTTTATAAAAAATGCGACAGCTTCAGGGGGAATAACCTTGAATGG
>JAUNRD010000507.1 GCA_030535815.1 Clostridia bacterium | reverse complement strand
GTCGGCAAGTTCTTATCTTACGGTGCGTGTGTTTGACAGTAATAATATTTATGCTGTGCGTCTGGCGCAACGTGGCGAGCTTATTACTCACCATAAGGATCAAGCTGTGCTTACCATTCTTAAAGTGTCGGATGTTATTGAGCGAAACTTCATGAAGGTTAATCCGGACATGGACTTAGCTTCGCTGGTGGCTGTTGTTGCAAAGACCAAACGCAATATTTTCCCTGTATTGAATAGTGCGAACAGGCTTGTGGGTATTGTCTATCTTGATGATATTAGGCACATAATGTTTCGTCAGGAGCTTTATCGTCGTTACAATGTTGCGGGATTGATGAAGCCTGTGCCTGCGCGGTTGGGAATAGAGGAACCAATGGAAACGGTGATGAAAAAGTTCGAGGATACAAAAGCATGGAATCTTCCGGTCGAGGATGTTGATGGTACATACATTGGTTTTGTTTCAAAGTCGGCTATCTTTGGTGCATATAGAAAAACTTTGTTGGATTTTACTTCGGATTAATAGTCTGTTTATTAGGTATGAAAGAAAAGTTACGTATAGTATATTTCGGTACTCCCGATTTTGCAGTAGAGCCTTTGCGCTGTTTGCGCGAATTGGAGTTGCGCGATGCGGATTGCGGTTTTACAGTTGTTGGTGTTGTAACAATGCCCGACAAGATAATTACTCGTCGCGGTAGTAATCAGGTGCTTATGAGTCCTGTGAAAGAGTATGCTGTTGCCGAGGAATTGCCACTGTTGCAACCTGAATCTTTGAAGAACGAAGAGTTTCTTGCTGCGCTCGCATCGTGGGGTGCCGACCTTCAGATAGTTGTAGCCTTCCGCATGTTGCCCGAGAGTGTGTGGAATATGCCGCGTCTGGGTACGTTTAATCTGCATGCTTCGCTGTTGCCGCAGTATCGTGGGGCGGCGCCTATAAATTGGGCGATTATCAATGGCGACAAGGTTAGCGGTGTTACAACCTTCTTTTTGAAGCACGAGATTGACACGGGCGACGTGATAATGCAGCGCGAGGTTGAGATTACCGATACAGACGACGCCGGTACTCTGCACGACAAGTTGATGGTGCTTGGCGGCACAACTGTTGTTGATACTGTCCTTTCAATAGTCAGTGGCGAGGCTGTTGCTCGCACTCAAGCAAGCATATATGATGGTGAGCTTCGTCCGGCACCTAAGATCTTCCGCGACACTTGCCGCATAGATTGGGGTGGAAGTTGCTCTCAGGTGTATAATTTTGTACGCGGTCTTTCTCCTTATCCTGCAGCATGGATGGAGGTTGTCGATGCTTCCGGTGCCGCAATAGCGATAAAGGTTTATGAAACAAAGAAAGAAATTTGCGAGCCTTATCATCTGGCAGGAGCGTTGCTAACAGACGGAAAGACATATGTAAAAGTTGCATTATCGGATGGATATTTGCATTTGACCTCATTGCAGTTGCCGGGTAAAAAGCGTATGCCCGTTGCCGACCTTCTGCGAGGTTTCAGTTTTGACGGACTGACAGTATTGCAGTAAAATACCTTTCTTCTATAAGAGAATCGCCTTGTAGAAGAGAGGTTACTCTCAAATTTAACTAACTTTTTTTGGAACTTATAAATAATTTACTTTTCTTTGCAACATAAATGTTGCGAATATAGGCTGCACTCACTTTG
>JAUNRD010000090.1:3262-7276 GCA_030535815.1 Clostridia bacterium | reverse complement strand
GCTGATTCCCACCGTTCCAAGAAGCCTGGTTTTATAAACAAATGCCATAACCATAAACGAAAGAAGAGCTCCTGCCACACCGTACAGCATACCCCCGACTCCCCAGAAAAGAATTCCGCATATAAGAGACTTTATCAGTGATACCGAAAACGCCTCCCTGTATCCCAGACGGTAAAGTGCAAGAATAACACATATATTTGAAAGACCGAGCTTAACTCCCGGAAAACTTACAGGCAGAGGAATCATCTGTTCAAGGTATCCCATAACGATGGCAAGTGATGAAAGCACTCCCACATAAGCCAGTTTTCTTATAGCCTTGTCACTTTGCATTGTCGTCACCGCCTTCAACTTTTACAATAACACGGTTCGGCATACAGACAATATCTTCACCATATTTTGAAATCTTGCCCTTTTTCACACAAATCTGATCGGGACAAACGGCGTGACTCATAAACGCTTCCTTATTAATAATGGTAAGAACATTATTATCACCTATAGCAACCGTCTGTTCTTTTTCCGTAAGTGCATAACTGCCAATCACCTCTCCGTCAACGCTTACGGTAATATATGTTCCATCTTCCCCGTTCCGAATAAGCATAAAGAGAAGAATGAAAACCAAAAGTACCGCTGCGGCAAATATCAAATCTCTTTTCTTCATTATATACTCCTTATATGTGCTCTTTCACCAGATATGCCTTGGGAGAAAGACCCGTGTACTTTTTGAATATTCTGCAAAAATACGCCTTGTCGGAAAACCCCAGATAGTCCGATACTTCCCCCACATTCATATCTCCCGACTGCAAAAGAAGCTTTGCATGCTCGATTTTTGCATTTATCTGATAGCTTATCGGAGAAACTCCCGCATACTTTTTGAAAAGACTTCTGAAATGGCTGGGGCTGACGTGGCACATATCGGCAATTTCGGCAATTGACTTTTCCTGCAGTATATCATTTTCCATATAAACAATTCCCTCGGCAATGGATGAAAACTCGCTTTTATGTATGTCTCTTATTTTATGTTCATAGCTCAATGATGATATGAGTTTGTAAATAACAGCCTTTGCTTCTGCAATACAGGGATTTGCCGACTTGAATATATCCGCTGCTTCAAAAAAGCAATCTGCCTCTTTACCACTTATATTTTCTATCACCATTATATGATCAGAAATAGCAAAGCACTCCCCGTCTTCATCAAAGGCGTTGAATTCAATAAGATAATCGGAAACACCATCTTTTGCTTCCTTATAAAAAACAGAAGAATATACCGATCCTTTTGGGATATAAATAACATCCCCTTCCTCGCCGCGTACCACCTTCCCGTTATCCATTGTATATTCAACGCCGCAGTTTTTGAGATACAAAAATGCAGATGTGGGACGTGGATTTATATGTCTGAATACATCCTTATCCTTCCAGTACTGACACATAGAGAAAATATTCTTAAGATTGTAGTCTGTATGATACAGTTTATCGAAAGATACAACCTTCATTTTCCGCACCCTCTTTCATAATAGAAATTTTAGCACACAAGATAGCATATGTCAATTAATTTTGGCGAAAAGTGCAATTTTCTCTGCGGTTTATCCATTGATTTGTGCTTTACGGTGTTGTAAAATACAATTAATCAAGCAGAAAGGAATGATTTTATGATAAACGTAACTATATGGAATGAATACATCCACGAAAAGGTAAGTGAAAAAGTAGCTAAGGTTTATCCCAACGGTATCCACGGAGCCATCGCCGAGATGCTCGGCAAAAGCGGAGAATATAACATAAGAACCGCAACACTCGATATGGAAGAATGCGGTCTTACAGACGAAGTTCTCAATTCCACCGATGTTTTAATCTGGTGGGGTCACATGAAGCATTCCGATGTCCCGGACCAAATTGCCGAAAAGGTAAGACAGAGAGTTCTTGCCGGAATGGGCTTTATTCCTCTTCACTCCGCCCATCTTTCCAAGCCCTTCGTTAAGCTTATGGGCACACTTTGCAGAAGCAAGTGGAGAGAAAATGACGAAAAGGAAAGAATATGGGTAATTGAGCCCTCTCACCCCATCTGCAGAAATCTTCCCGAATACATCGAGCTTCCTATGGAAGAAACCTACGGAGAAAGATTTGAAATCCCCGCGCCCGATGAGCTTATTTTTATAAGCTGGTTCTCAGGCGGCGAGGTTTTCAGAAGCGGATGCTGTTACAAGAGAGGACTCGGAAAAGTATTCTACTTCCGCCCGGGTCACGAGGAATATCCCACCTTCTACAGAGATGATATTACTCAGATTCTTAAGAACGCCATCGAATGGGCAAAGCCTTCCGAAGGCCCCGTTCCCACTTTAGGACACTTTGAAGCTCTTGAAAATGTCAAAGATAAATTCGAAGGTCAGGACGAAAGCCTTAAGAAGCACACCTATATAAAATAAGGAGGCACAGTTATGGTAAGAATTGGTATAATCGGCGTTGGCGGTATCGCCAACGGACGTCACATTCCCGAAATCCAGAAGGCATCAGGCGGAAAAATCACCGCTGTCTGCGATATAAACGAAAAAGCTTTAAAGCAAGCAGGCGATAAGCTTGGCATCCCCGAGCATTTAAGATTTACAGACTACCGCGACTTAATCGCGTCCGACGAGGTTGACGCAGTTGAAATATGTACTCCAAACCATCTGCACGTGCCAATTGCAGTTGACGTAGTAAAAGCCGGTAAACCTGTAAATGTAGAAAAGCCCCTTTCTGTAAACCTTGATAAAGCACAGCCGTTAAAGGCAGCATTAGAGGAAAATCCCGTTCCCAATATGATGTGTTTTACATACCGCTTTATGCCCGCAGTAAGATACGCCAAAGAAATAATGAAAAAAGGGCTGCTTGGTGACATCATCAGCGTAAATGTTGAGTACTTAAAATCCTCCGCTTTCATAGAAGGCAGACGCCTCGAATGGCGTTTCATAAAGGAATATGCAGGAACCGGTGTGCTCGGCGATTTAGGCGTTCACTTAATTGATATGGCAGAGTTTTTAATCGGCGATATGAAAAAGGTTTCTGCAAAAACCGGCATAATAGTTAAGGAAAGAAAGAAGCTTGATTCCGAAGAAATCGCTCCGGTTGAGACAGATGACTACTGCAACTTCCTTGCAGAGTTCGAAAACGGCGCCGCAGGTGTATTCACCGTAACCCGTTGCGCTCTCGGTCACGGTAATACCATCAAATATGACATTTACGGCACAGAGGGCGTAATTTCCTTCAATCTGAACAACCCCGACATTCTTAACGTCTGCATCGGCGATATCGACCGTGAATGTGAAAGTATGCACACGGTATCGGTTCCCGCAAAGTACAGAATAACTCAGGAGCAGATGTTTATCAATATGGTAGAGGGCAAAGATTGCCCCTATCTCCCCACCGTAAAGGATGGTCTCCGAAGCCAGAAAATTTTGGATTCTCTTCTTAAATCCTCTGAAGAAAACCGCTGGATAGAATTATAAGCAAAAAAATCGGATTGCTTTCGCAATCCGATTTTTTATGCCGCACACTTACCGCAAGGCGTAAGTCCTGCCGTAAGCGCCTCTTCCAAAGTTATTTCATAGCTGTTTTTTCCGCCGCATTCTTTATCAGTATGATACTTGCTCCCTGACGGTGTTCTGTAAATTCTGAGAACAGCTTCCTCAGAACCCTTATCTGATGCTTCTCCGAAATATTCAAATGGATAGATATCCTCACCTTCAACAGCAAGCCTGCTTTCTCCTGTCAGATATTCAAGAACTATTCCCGGCTGAACATTGTAGCAAAATATGCAAAGGCTGAGTTTTTCTTCATCGCTTCCTTGCGACAAAGCTTCAATCAATACTCCGTGAGCCAGACTGTTATTTCCTGAAAACACCGGAGTTACACGATAAGTAACAAAGCTGTCGCTTTTTCTCACAAATTCTGCCACGGTATTTTCATATTCAAGCATACCTTCTATATTAAGATATCTTGTCCCTGTAATCAGATTAAGTTCATTCGCATTTTCACCGGTCAGCT
>JAUNRD010000090.1:0-3252 GCA_030535815.1 Clostridia bacterium | reverse complement strand
CTGATAGCCGATAAGATGGCACCTGTTATAAAGATATCCTCCGGGAATAAAGTCAAATTTTTCATTTATCCAACCTGTAGGAGTAACAGATGAAATGCTGCCACGCTCTGCCTCAGGCATCAGTACATCATCAAGTGTGGCAACAGTTACAGAGCATCTCCCAAACTCGTCAAGAGCTCCATAATATTCGAAAGGTACCCCGATAATTTCATATTCCTTAAAAAAAGGATTATTATCATTTATCGTCGCACAGGCTTCTCCGCTGTAATCCGGAACAATGGCAAGAAGCCTGTCATACTCCGTTTCAATAAAAATATCTCTTATGATATAAACCCTTCTGCTTTCGTTGTCCCAGGCTATTCCAAAGCCGAAACACTCGGCTATAAAGCGTATCGGAAGCATTGTCCTGCCATTAATAATCTGCGGTGCAACATCAAGCACATATTCTCTCCCGTTATATTGTGCACTTAAGCTTCCTATTGTAAGAGTTGCGCTATTATCCCCTACCTTCATTATTACGGAAGATGTTTCTTCGTCCCACGAAACTTCGCCTCCGAAAGCCTCAATTACAGCCCGTATAGGAAGCATAGTTCTGCCATCCACAATCAAAGGCACAGTTCCTCTTCCCTCATCAACTTCTACCGCTTCGCCATTTACATTCATTATGGGATTATCTATCTGAAGGCTCAGATATACATCTTTATCCGTGTTGGCAAAAGCAGGAGTTATCACTGTAGCGAAACAGAGAAAAAGCGCAATTACAGAAACTATCTTTTTATACATAAAACACTCTCCAAAATCACAAGCTCCCCTGAAGGCCGCATTACTTAGCAGATACAGACCGATACAGGGGAGCTTACTATTAATATTCTGCGTTGCCTACCGTTCTGGGGTACGGAATTACGTCACGGATGTTGGAAACTCCTGTAAGGTACATAATAATTCTCTCAAAGCCGAGACCATAGCCTGCGTGCTTTGTTCCGCCGTAGCGGCGAAGATTTACATACCACCAGTAATCCTCTTCCTCAAGACCGAGTTCTGCCATTCTCTCAAGAAGAATATCGATTCTTTCTTCTCTCTGGCTTCCGCCGATGATCTCACCAACGCCGGGAACCAGCATATCCATAGCGGCAACAGTCTTACCGTCGTCGTTAAGACGCATATAGAAGGACTTTATTTCCTTCGGATAGTCGATAACGAACACAGGGCTCTTGAAAATCTGTTCCGTAAGATATCTCTCGTGTTCTGTCTGAAGGTCGCAACCCCACTCCACGGGATAGCTGAACTTTTCTCCGCTCTTTTTAAGAAGCTCAACCGCCTCTGTATAGGTAACCTTTTTATAAGAGCTCTTTGCAAGGTCGTTAAGTCTCTGCAGCAGAGTCTTATCAACGAAGCTGTTGAAGAATTCAAGCTCCTGCTTACAGTTTGTCAAAACGTGCTTGATTATATACTGAATCATATCCCAGGCAAGCTGCATATTGTCATCAAGATCGGCAAATGCAATTTCGGGCTCTATCATCCAGAATTCAGCCGCGTGACGTGCTGTGTTGGAATTTTCCGAACGGAATGTGGGACCAAAGGTGTAAATCTTACCGTATGCAAGAGCATAGGTCTCACCTTCAAGCTGACCGGAAACCGTAAGATTTGTGCTTCTTCCGAAGAAATCCTTTGACCAGTCGATTTTACCGTCCTCTGTCTTGGGAGGATTTTCCATATCCATAGTGGTTACTCTGAACATTTCACCCGCACCCTCACAGTCGGAACCTGTAATAAGGGGCGTATGAACATACACAAAGCCTCTTTCGTGGAAGAATGAGTGAATTGCATAAGCAACCTCGCTTCTTACTCTGAATACTGCAGAGAACAAATTCGTTCTGGGGCGAAGATATGCCTGCTCTCTTAAAAATTCAAGGCTGTGCCTCTTATTCTGAATGGGGTAATCGGGAGTAGAAAGACCTTCTACTTCTATCTCCGTTGCCTTAAGCTCGAAGGGCTGTTTCATTTCGGGTGTAAGTGCAATAATACCCTTTACAACGACGGATGCACCTATGTTAAGGGCTGCAATCTCGTCATAGTTGCTGATTTTCTGTCTTTCAAAAACCACCTGTATGCTCTTGAAGCAGCTTCCGTCGTTAAGGTCGATAAATCCGAATTCCTTACTGTCACGGATGTTTCTTATCCAGCCGCCTATTACTACTTCCTTTCCTGCAAAAGAAGCTGTATCTTCATAAATGCTTCTCACAAAATCTCTTTTCATTTATGTCACTATCCTTTCATATTCCGTTATATGCCGAAGCTATCCGAACAAAAATCCGGATAGCCTGAATTTTATTTACTCTTACCTAAGTATGCTTCCTTTATGCTTTCGTCAGCTAAAAGTTCAGCCCCTGTGCCAACCTTTGTTATCACACCTGTCTCAAGTACATACGCAAAGTCAGCTGTCTGAAGAGCCATATTTGCATTCTGCTCAATCAGAAGAACAGTTATTCCTTCTTTGTTAATTTCTCTGATGATTTCAAATATACTCTGTACAACCAACGGTGCAAGACCAAGCGAAGGCTCATCCATCATAATAACCTTGGGACGGCTCATAAGTGCGCGGCCAACCGCAAGCATCTGCTGTTCACCGCCGGAAAGCGTTCCGCCTGCCTGCCATTCTCTCTCCTTAAGACGGGGAAATAAGCTGTATACATATTCAAAGTCTGAATCAAGCTTGTCCTTTCTTAAGTAAGCACCGATTTTCAAGTTTTCCTTTACCGTAAGGTCGGGGAAAATTCTTCTTCCTTCGGGAACCAATGTAATATGCTTTGCAACTATATCAGTAGGATTTTTACCTGTGATGTCCTCGCCCATAAAAGTAATTTTTCCTTCTCTGGGTTTAACCAGACCTGCAATGCTTTTAAGGGTTGTGCTTTTACCGGCACCGTTTGCTCCGATAAGCGTAACTATTTTTCCTTCAGGAACATCAATATCAATTCCCTTTACAGCTTCAATCCCGCCGTAGTTAACCTTAAGACCTTCAATTTTAAGGAAATCACTCATCGTCGCTCACCCCCAGATATGCATCAATTACTCTTTCGTTCTTCTGTACCTCAGAAGGTGTACCCTCTGCGATAAGCTTACCGAAATCTATAACATATATCCTGTCGGAAATATCCATAACAAGATTCATATGATGCTCTATAAGTAAAATTGTAAGATTGTATTTTTCTCTTATCTCTCCGATAAATGCGGTAAGCTCCTCTGTTTCCT
>JAUNRD010000506.1 GCA_030535815.1 Clostridia bacterium | reverse complement strand
TTTCCTGCGGTGAAAGACCTGCTGTAAAAACAGCAAAGGTTTATGCTCTTTCGGGAAATCTTAAAGAAAACGAGGTTGCAGAAATCAAAAAGTACGTTATAAACCCCGTTGAGTCAAGAGAGGCGTCCTTAGATAAGGCAGAAACCTTAAAGACTGACTTTGAAATTCCTACAGAGGTTAAGACACTTGACGGATTTATCGACCTTGACGAGGAAGGCTTAAAGACATTTATTGCTGAATACGGTCTTGCTATGGATATTGACGATATCAGATTCTGCCGTGACTATTTCGTTTCCGAAAAGAGAAATCCCACCATCACCGAAATCAGAATGATTGATACCTACTGGTCTGACCATTGCCGTCACACCACCTTCGGTACAATTATTGATAAGGTTGAGTTTGAAGATGAGCTTCTGAAGAAAGCATATGATGAATATATTGCAACAAGGGAAGCACTTGGCAGAACAAAGCCCGTTTGCCTTATGGATATTGCAACACTTGCAGTTAAGTATCTCCGTAAAAACGGAATGCTTGAAAAACTGGACGAATCTGAAGAAATCAATGCCTGCACAGTAAAAATCGACGTTACTGTTGATGGCGAAAAAGAGCCCTGGTTATTGCTCTTCAAAAACGAAACACACAACCATCCTACGGAAATTGAGCCCTTCGGCGGTGCGGCAACCTGCATAGGCGGCGCCATAAGAGACCCGTTATCGGGAAGAAGCTACGTTTACGGTGCTATGCGTGTAACAGGTGCGGCAGACCCCTTAAAGCCCTTGTCCGAAACCCTTAAGGGTAAGCTTCCACAGAGAAAGATTGTTACAACTGCGGCAGCAGGCTATTCCTCCTACGGTAACCAGATCGGTCTTGCAACAGGTATTGTTGATGAGCTTTATCATGACGGTTATGCGGCAAAGAGAATGGAAATCGGTGCGGTTATTGCAGCTGCCCCCGAAGAAAATGTACGCCGTGAAAGACCTGATGCAGGGGATGTTGTAATCCTGCTTGGCGGCTCCACCGGCCGTGATGGATGCGGCGGTGCAACAGGCTCTTCCAAGTCCCATACGGTTGAATCACTTGAATCCTGCGGTGCAGAGGTTCAGAAAGGTAATGCTCCTGAAGAGAGAAAGCTTCAGAGGCTTTTCAGAAACAAGGAAGCAAGCCGTATGATCAAGCGCTGCAACGACTTTGGTGCAGGCGGTGTTTCCGTTGCCATAGGTGAGCTTGCAGACGGTCTATATATCGACCTTAACAAGGTTCCGAAAAAGTACGAAGGATTAGACGGAACAGAGCTTGCAATAAGCGAATCTCAGGAGAGAATGGCTGTTGTTGTTGAAAAGGAAAATGTTGATGCATTCCTTGCACTGGCTGAAAAGGATAATCTTCAGGATTGTCCCGTTGCAACCGTAACAGATGATATGCGTCTTACAATGGTATGGAACGGCAAGAAGATATGCGATATAAAGAGAGAATTCTTAAATTCCAACGGTGCCGAAAAGCACATCGATGCACTTTGCGTAAAGGGAGTTTACGAGGATAAAGAAGTTAAGGGCAATTTTACCGAAAATATGAAAGCCCTTGCATCTGACCTTAATGTATGCTCAAAGCGTGGTCTTTCCGAGCGTTTTGACTCCACAATCGGTGCAGGAACTGTTCTTATGCCCTT
>JAUNRD010000505.1 GCA_030535815.1 Clostridia bacterium | reverse complement strand
GCTCTTAATAAATGCCCCAATCTTACAATTGTGCCTCCCCATCACGATATATATGAAGAGTATTCCGAAAGAGTAAACGCCATTTACCGTGACTATACCGAGCAGGTGGAAAAATTTGGAATTGACGAATCCTGGCTTGATGTTACGGGAAGCTTAAAGCTTTTCGGAAGCGGCGAAGAAATTGCCCATATGATTAAAGAGCGTGTGAAAAAGGAAATCGGCATTACCATTTCCGTCGGAGTTTCCTTTAACAAGGTTTTTGCAAAGCTGGGAAGCGATTTAAAAAAACCTGACGCGGTTACTGTTTTATCAGAAGAGAATTACAAAGAAAAAATATATAACCTTCCCTGCGATATGCTTTTATATGTAGGAAGAAACACCGCTATAGGGCTTAAGGCTCTTGGAATAAACACCATAGGAGACATTGCCTCTGCCGATGAACGTCTTTTATCGGAGCGCTTCGGAAAACACGGAAAAATGCTTTCACTTTACGCAAAAGGGCTTGATTCCGATCCTGTAAAGTCCTACCTTGACGAGCGTGAGGTAAAGTCCATAGGAAGCGGAACAACCTTCCCCCACGACCTTACTTCTATGGAAGAGATAAAATCAGCAATTTACTCACTTTCAGATACAGTTGCTGAAAAGCTACGGGCAGGAAACCTTAAATGCTCCACCGTTCAGCTTACCATAAGGGACAGGGACTTTGCTACAATAACAAGACAAAAAGGCATAAGCCCTACAAACGCTCTTCATAAAATAGCAACCGAGTGCCTTTCTCTGTTTGAATCCCGTTGGGAGTCAGGAAAACCGGTGAGAATGCTTACTGTGACAGCATCATCTCTTTTTGCATCAGATTCCCCAACTCAGCTTTCGCTTTTTGATGAAGAAGAAGGATGCGAAAAGCATGAAAAAGTTGATGCCGCCATGGATGCAATAAAACAAAAATTCGGAGCAGGCATGGTATTCCGTGCAGGAAATATGCCATCAGATACGAAAAAAACAACTGATGGCAGCAGATAAAACCACTACAGTTAGTGTAAAATCAATTTTTTCGTGAAAAAAATCACAAAAAAGCAAAAAAACTCGAAAATTCCCCTTGTAAATTTAATATATTTTTGATAGAATAATACTGTTACCCATAGAAAGGCAGAGATTTAAATGAGGGAATTGAGGAAATTCAAAGGCTGTCTTTTGGGCGGAGCGGCAGGTGATGCATTAGGTTATGCCGTGGAGTTCAAAAGTTTAGACGAAGTAAGAAAAAAATACGGTGAAAACGGTATAACCCGTTATGAACTTAAGGATGGGAAAGCACTTATATCCGACGGCACCCAGATGACTATGTTTACTGCCAACGGAATCCTTTTCGGTGCAACACGCGAAAGACTTAAGGGAGTTATGGCTCCTGTTTGCCACTATATACATAAATCATACAAGGACTGGCTTCGTACTCAGATGCCCTCCCTATTTAAGGATGAAGATATCATAAGCTGGATTTATCATTTAAAATCGCTTCAATCAAAGCGTGCTCCGGGGAACACAAATTTATACGCCCTCTCCAGTGGCGTTATGGGCACCTTGGAAAACAGGCTTAATTCCAGTAAAGGTTGCGGCGGTATGATGAGAGTTGCTCCCATCGGTCTCTATTTTGATAAGGAAGAATACGGACC
>JAUNRD010000089.1 GCA_030535815.1 Clostridia bacterium | reverse complement strand
ACTTCAGTTAAAAACGGCGGATGCGGCGAATGCCAGACCTCTTGCCAGTCAGCTTGCAAAACATCTTGCGGTGTAGCAAATCAGAAGTGCGAAAACATCGAAAAATAAAATGCTTAATAAAACCGCTGCACGGCAGCGGTTTTTAAGTTTATAAAGGATTTGATAAAATGGTTCATCAGTATAAATTAAACGGCTATAACATTGTGCTTGACACACCGAGCGGTTCTGTTCATGTGGTGGATGAGGTGGCATACGACATTATAGCTATGTACAAAGAAAAAACAGAAGAGGAAATCGTTAAGGAGATTCTCTGTAAATATAAAGACCTTCCCGATGTTACGGAAGAGGAAATAAAAGAGTGCATCGGAGACATAAAGGATTTGGAAGAATCCGGCAAGCTTTTCAGTGTTGACAAGTATGAAAAGTTAGCAGAGGAATATAAGAGTAATTCCAAGGTAATAAAGGCACTTTGCCTTCATATTGCCCACAGCTGTAACTTAAACTGCTCCTACTGCTTTGCAAGTCAGGGTAAATACCAGGGCGAGCGTGCTTTAATGAGCTTTGAAGTGGGAAAGCGCGCCTTTGATTTCTTAATTGAAAATTCCGGAAGCAGAAGAAATCTTGAGGTTGACTTTTTCGGCGGCGAGCCTTTAATGAACTGGGATGTTGTTGTAAAGCTGGTTGAATATGCAAGAAGCATTGAAAAAAAGCATGGCAAAAACTTCCGCTTCACTCTTACCACCAACGGCGTTTTACTTGACGAAGAAAAGATGGATTTCTTAAATCGTGAAATGAACAACGTGGTTTTGAGCCTTGACGGAAGACGCGAGGTTCACGACCATTTCAGAAAGGACTATAATGGCAAAGGAAGCTATGATGTTATTCTGCCAAAGTTCAAAAAGTTTGTTGAAAAGCGTGGCGGCAAGGATTATTATATGCGTGGCACCTTTACCCACAACAACACCGACTTCACAAAGGATATTTTACATATGGCCGATATGGGCTTTACAGAGCTCAGTATGGAGCCTGTTGTATGCCCTCCCGGAGATCCTTATGCCCTTACGAAAGAGGATCTGCCCGTATTGATGGAGCAGTATGAAATCCTTGCAAAGGAAATGATAAAGCGCAAGAAGGAAGGCCGTCCCTTTACCTTCTATCACTATATGCTTGACCTTAAAAACGGCCCCTGCATATATAAGAGAATAACTGGCTGCGGCTCCGGAACGGAGTATATGGCGGTTACTCCCTGGGGCGAGCTTTTCCCCTGCCATCAGTTTGTAGGTGATGAAAAGTACAGCCTCGGAAACATATGGGACGGTGTTAAAAACGAAGCGGTGCAGGATGAATTCAGAAAGTGCAACGCCTATGCACGTCCCGAATGTAAGGACTGCTGGGCAAGAATGTATTGCTCAGGAGGCTGTGCGGCAAACTCCTATCACGCAAGCGGAAGCATTACCGGCATTTACGAATACGGATGCGAGCTTTTCAAAAAGAGAATTGAATGTGCCGTTATGATGAGCATTGCAGAGGAAGAAGCATGAAGACGCCGGTTTCGGATTTCATAGAGCGCTATGCAAAAAGCGGAACATCGCGATTTCACATGCCCGGGCATAAGGGTAAAAACATCCTGGGAATTGAAAAGTATGATATAACAGAAATTTACGGTGCTGATGTTTTAAGCACGGCAGAGGGCATAATCGAAGAAAGTGAAAAAAATCTTACAGCCCTTTACGGAAGCGGAAAAAGCTTTTACATAACAGGGGGCTCAACTACGGCAATATGCGCAATGCTTGCAATGATTAAAAAGCCCGAAGGCGAAAAAACTTATGTTCTTGCGGCGAGAAATGTGCATAAAGCCTTTGTTCACGGCAGTGCACTTTTGGACATTGAAGCAGACTGGCTTATGCCGAGGGAATCAAACGGGATTTTAAGCTGTATGGTAGAGATGGCAGAGGTTGAAGCGCTTCTTTCATCATCCGGGGGTAAATACTCTGCGGTATACTTGACATCCCCGGACTATCTTGGAAAGATGGCGGATATTAAGGGGATTTCCGAGGTGTGTCATAGGTATGGCCTTCCTTTAATCGTGGACAACGCCCACGGAGCTTACCTTAAGTTTTTGGATGAAAGTATGCATCCCATCGACCTTGGCGCTGATATATGCTGCGATTCAGCACATAAAACTCTGCCTGTCCTGACGGGCGGAGCTTACCTTCATATATCGGACAGGGCGAAAGATTTTACATCTTCGGCAAGGGAAAAAATTGCACTTTTTTCCTCCACCAGCCCGTCATATCTTATTATGAAGTCTATGGATATGTGTAACAGCTATCTTTCGGAAAGCTTTCAAAAAGAGCTTGCGAAGACGGTAGAGCGGGTTAATGCTATAAAGAGCTTTTTAAGTGAAAAAGGCTTTGAGGTTCTTGAAAGTGAGCCCTTGAAAATCGTGATAAATGCCGCAAAAGCAGGCTATTCGGGCGAAGAACTTTCCGAAATGATGCGAAGGGCAAAAATGGAAGCGGAATTTTCAGATGATGATTATCTTGTTTTAATGGTTTCGCCCAAAAACACAAAAAGGGATTTTACAAGGCTTAAAAAATTCTTTGGGAAAATTAAGATAAAAGCCGAAATAAAAAGAGAGTTTAAGCCTCTTCCTTATCCTGAGAGGGAAATGTCTGTAAGAGAAGCAACCTTTAAGAAAAGCGAAATAACAAAAACAGAGGATGCGATTGGCAAAATCTGTGCTTCCGTCACCGTGTCCTGTCCGCCTGCGGTACCCGTAGTAATAAGCGGTGAGAGGATAACGGAAGATGTACAAAAAGCCCTTTTATACTACGGAATTGACGAAATAAAAACAGTTATTTAATAAAAGACAGTTGCAAGGAGACGATAAAATGAAAAGAAAAAGTATTTTAAGTATGATTTTAATCACGGTGTTACTGCTTTCAGCAGTTATGCCCATTTCGGCTGAACGCCCCATCAAGGTAATGGTAGGCGGAGAAATACTGGAAACTGATGTAGCCCCCGAAATTGCGGAGGGAAGAATTCTCCTTCCATTAAGAGCTGTGTTTGAAGCAATCGGAGCAGAGGTTTTATGGGACGGAGAAACTAAAACCGTAACCGCTAAAAGAGATGATGACACGGTTTCTTTCACAATAGGACAAAATGTTATGAAGGTAAACGGCAAGGATAAGGCTATTGATGTTCCTGCGATGATAAAAGGCGGAAGAACCCTTGTGCCTCTCCGTGCCTGTGCTGAGGCATTCGAACTTGATGTTACCTGGGACGGCAAAAAACGTATGGCAAGGGTAAAAATTCCCGTAATGGTAATAAGCGAGGAGCGAAGCGAATATTCTGACAATGTTACAAAATATACTTACAATGAAGACGGAAGCATAGCAACAAAGGAATCCTACGGCAGAAAAACATATTATAACTACGGCGAAGACGGATTGCTTTTAAATACGGTTACTAAGGATGAAAACGGAGATACTGTATTTAATGACGAATATAAGTATAATGAATACGGAGATCTCCTGGAACTGGCCTCTGCAAGCGGAAGCGGCTACATCTATGAATATGATGCAAACGGAAACCTTACCTATAAGGCATCCAAGTCTACCGATTTCTGGGAGCGCAAAACCTATGATGAAAACAACAGAGTAACCTACGAAGAAAATAATAAAGGTGAGTGGAAAAAAACAACCTACTATGAAAACGGTCTGGTTGCTACAACAAGCAACTACGGTATGTCTAAGTACATAGAAACAATTCTTACGGTACGTACCGATGTGCAGCGAACCTACACCTCCGACGGAAAGCTTCTTACCTATATGTCTCAGAAGCAGGTGCGTACACTTGACGGAAGAATGCTTTCAAATATTCCGGATTCTGCAGTAGAAAGATATTATAAGTATGATGACAGAGGCAATCTTATAGGAAACTACGGAAGCGAAGGTACTACGGAATACAGATACGATGAAAACAACCTCAAGGTTTACGAAAAAAAATATAACGGCACAGAGGTTTATTATACCTACCACGAAGACGGAAAGCTTGAGTGCATGGAGACTGTAAACGGAGACACTATAACCGATTCTGTTTATGAATATGACGAGCGTGGTAATGTTATAGTCTATGCAAATGTAACTTACAAAGAGGGAGCTGACCCCGAAAATCCCATACTGATAAAAGAAAGCTACACAGACTATGAATATGAGTATGACAAAAACGGAAATATACTCTGTAAACGTGTCATGAGTGATAACAGGGAATCTGAATTTGTGTATGAGTACGACGATGAAGGAAATCTCATATACGAAATGGATGATGACGGAGTATGGAAGAGATACGTTAAGGTTATAAAATAATATTAAATACCGCAATTGTGCATCAATTGCGGTATTTTTTTCGGCTAAAAGAGCCGTTATATCTTGACAAACGGACGTTTTTTTTGTAAAATAATAAGGTTGATTAAAAGAAAGTAATGTACAGAAGAAAATCCGAAAGGAAGATTTTATGGATACAAACAAGATAAGAAATGTTGCCATCATCGCGCACGTTGACCACGGTAAGACAACGCTGGTTGATGCAATGCTCCGTCAGAGCGGAACCTTCCGTCAGAATGAGCAGGTGGAAGAACGTGTAATGGACTCAAACGACCTTGAAAGGGAGAGAGGGATAACAATCCTTGCTAAAAACACATCCCTCAACTACAAGGATTATAAAATTAATATCGTTGACACTCCCGGTCACGCGGATTTCGGTGGCGAGGTTGAGCGTGCTCTTGAAATGGTTGATGGTGTACTTCTGCTGGTTGATGCATTTGAAGGCTGTATGCCTCAGACAAGATTTGTTCTTAAAAAGGCTCTTGCCTTAAATCTTGTTCCGATAATAGTTGTAAACAAGGTTGACCGACCCAATGCAAGACCTTATGAGGTTGTGGACGAGGTGTTAGAGCTTTTCCTTGACTTAGATGCAACAGACGAACAGCTTGACTCTCCCGTAATTTATGCATCGGGAAGAGACGGCTGGGCAAATATGGACCCCGAAACCAAGGAAGGGGATATGTCTCCCTTGTTTGACCTTATTATAAAGCACGTGCCCCATCCCAAGGGAGAAAGCGACAAGCCCTTCCAGATGCTGGTTTCAAATATTGATTTTGACGGCTACACAGGAAGAATCGCCGTTGGTACAATTGAGCGCGGAACAATAAAATTAAACAGCCCCATCGCTGTTTCAACCAGAGAAGGAAAGATAAAAACCGGTAAGGCGGCATCAATTTACACCTACGAAGGTCTTAAGCGCCAGAGCGTAAATGAAGCATCCGCAGGCGAGGTTGTATGTATATCCGGTATGCCCGACATTGAAATCGGTGAAACACTTTGCGATCCGGCCAATATCGAGCCGCTTCCTTTTGTTGAAATTGACCAGCCCGTTATGTCCATGACCTTCTCCATAAATAACAGCCCCTTCGCAGGCCGTGAGGGTGATTTTGTAACAAGCCGACATCTTCGCGAAAGACTTTATAAAGAGCTTGAAAGCAACATAAGCTTAAAGGTTGAGGATACCGATACGGCAGATTCCTTCGTGGTATCAGGCAGAGGTGAGCTTCATCTTTCAGTATTAATCGAAAATATGCGCCGTCAGGGCTATGAATTTCAGGTTTCCCGCCCTGAAGTTATTTATAAGGCAGGGGAAAACGGCGAAAAGCTTGAACCCATTGAAGACCTTGTTATAGATGTTCCCGATGAATATTCGGGAACAGTTATTGAAAGCTCTGCCAAGAGAAAAGCGGAAATGACCAATATGGTACCCATAACAGGCGGCTATACAAGACTTGAATTTACCATTCCTTCCAGAGGACTTATCGGTTACAGAAGTGAGCTTTTAACCGCCACCAAGGGAACGGTTGTAATTAACCATATGCTTCGTGATTATGAAGCCTACAAGGGCGATATCCCTGAAAGAAGCCGTGGCTCGCTCATCGCCTTTGAAGCAGGCGAAGCCGTAACCTACGGACTTTTCAATGCACAGGAGAGAGGAACACTCTTTATAAATCCCGGCGATAAGGTATACGAGGGTATGATTGTTGGCGAAAACTGCCGCTTAGAGGACGTTGTTGTAAACGTATGTAAGAAAAAGCATATCACCAACACCCGTGCATCCGGCTCTGACGATGCGTTAAAGCTTACACCGCCCCGAGATATGAGCCTTGAGCAGTGTCTGGAATTTATCACAGCGGACGAGCTTTTAGAGGTAACCCCCGAAAGCCTTCGTTTAAGAAAGAAAATTTTAAGTGCAGACCTTCGTGCAAAGGCTGACCATCAGATGAGACTTAAGGCCCAGGCAGAAGGAAAATAAGATATGAAAAATGCAGACACAGCGTGTCTGCATTTTTGTGTTTAAATAAATCAGTTATTTATAAAGCGATATAAGAATGTTACAACCTGAGCTCTTGTGCAGGGCGCATCGGGAGAGAAGGTGGTATCGCTTGTTCCGCCGGTGATTCCGTTTTCAACCGCCCATAAAACAGCTTCATAATAGTAGCTTTCAGCTGATATATCAGTGAAGGGATTACTTCTGTTTTCAGCATCGGGCTGACCGCACGTTCTCCAGAGGAAGGTGAGAGTCTGTGCTCTTGTGCAAAATGCATCGGGAGAGAAAGTGGTATCGCTTGTTCCGCCGGTAATTTTGCTTCCCAATGCCCATTTAACGGGCTTGTAGTAGTAGCTGTCTTCTGAAACATCGGTAAACGGCATATTTATTGCCGCAGGCTCGGGAGATGCCACCATTCTGTGGAGGAAGGTTACCACCTGGGCTCTTGTGCACACGGTATCGGGAGAGAAGGTAGTCTCGCTTGTTCCGCCGGTAATACTGTTTTCCAATGCCCACAAAACAGGTTCATAGTAATATTCGCCCTTTTTCACATCGTTGAAGGGGGATTTTTCTTTTTCATCCTCTTTTTCCGTCACACTTTCTTTTTCGCTTTCCTCAGGCTTTTCCTCTTTTTCCACGGTGTTCTTCTCCCACTTTGCATAAAGGGTAATATCGTCTGTTATGCGGGCATAGCCTCCATTTGCATTTGTCTCATCCTTAAAGATGAAAACCGCTTCACACTCTTCATCTTCATACCATCTTTTAAAGGTGTATCCCTCGCGGGAAGGAGGCTCGGGAACTTCAATTCCTTCACCGTAATATAGATTTTTTATAGATTTAACTTTGCTTCCGCCCATACTGTCAAAGGTTACCGTAAAGGTGGGAGCCTTAGCCCTGGGAAGGGGT
>JAUNRD010000504.1 GCA_030535815.1 Clostridia bacterium | reverse complement strand
GTAATGTTTTCTGCCATAATATTTACCACACTTTCTTTAGCGTTTTTATTTACAAATTTTCTATCATTATATTATACACCATAAATTGCCATATTGCAAGACTAATTTTTAAGAGCTGAAAGCTCTTCCTCGGCTTTTTCCCATATTCCGTAAAGTTCTGAAAGCCTTTCTTCAAGCTCTGTCTTTTCATTGTGCCAGCTCAAAGCCTTATCGGCATCTGTTCCCTCTTCCGAAAACATAAGGTTTGTAAGCTCTTCTATCTTTGCTTCGCATTCGGCTATTTCTGCTTCGGTTTTTGATATAAGGTTTTCAGCCTTTCTTATGCTTGCGGCAAGCTCCTTCTGCTTTTTATAGTCAAGTCCGCCGCCTTTTACCTCAGTTGTTTCTGCCGAAAGCTTCTGTTCTCTTGTCTTTTCCAGGCAATAGTCATAGTTTCCGTTGTAGCATGTAAGCTGTCCGTTTTCCATTTTATAAATTTTATCTGCCGTACTGTTTATAAAATATCTGTCGTGGGAAACGGCCAAAATCGTTCCTTCGTAGCTTCTGAGTGCATCCTCTAATGCCTCTTTTGAGAATATATCAAGATGGTTTGTAGGCTCGTCCAGGATTAAGAAGTTGGCTTCCGACAGCATAATTTTACTGAGTAACACCCTTGCCTTTTCTCCGCCCGAAAGGGAAGATATTTCCTTGAAACAGTCCTCTCCACGGAACAAAAATGCCGCAAGTGCACTTCTTATTTCCGTTCTGTCCATAAAGGGATATTCGTCGGAAAGAGTATCATAAACGGTTTTATAAGGGTCTAAACTCATATGCTGCTGTTCATAGTAGCCTATGGATATGCCGTTACCGATTCTTATAACACCGTAGTCCGCCGCTTCCTGGCCAAGTATCATTTTAAGAAGGGTGGTTTTTCCGCATCCGTTATCTCCGATTAAGAAAACGCGCTCGCCCTTCATAATTTTCATTTCCGCATCTGACAAAAGCTTCTTTGCGCCAAAGGCCTTATTTATATGCTCTGCGGTGAGAACCTCGTTGGCGCCGCCCTCTTTCACGTTGAAACTGAAACGAATTGCCTTTTCCGCTTCTTCGGGGCTTTCCATACTTTCCGCGATACGGTCAATCATCTTCTGCTTGCTTTCCGCAGTTTTTATGTTCTTTTCCCTGCCCCAGCGCTTCTGCTGTTCTATGATGCCCTCTAAACGTTTTATTTCTTTTTTCTGAAGGTCATACTTTTTAGCCCTTGCCGCATCGTCGGCATCCTTCTTTTTTATAAAGTCGGAATATGAGCCCGTATATGACGTGATTTTACCGTGGCTCATACCAAGGGTTTTGTTGGTTGTTTTATCAAGGAAATATCTGTCGTGGGAAATTACGATAAAGGAGCCCTTGTAGGCCTTAAGAAAGCCTTCAAGCCATTCGATTGACGACATATCAAGGTGGTTCGTGGGCTCGTCCAAAAGCAGCATATCATATTTTCCGAGGAGCAGACGGCATAAAAGAAGCCTTGTTTTTTCGCCACCCGAAAGAGACTTGAATTTTCTTTCAAAATCAGCTTCCTTAAATCCGAGACCGATTAACGCACCCTTTGCACGGCTTTTATATTCAAAGCCGCCCTCACGCTCATAGCACTGCATTAAGTAGTCCTGTCTTTTTATCCTGCCTTCGGTATC
>JAUNRD010000088.1 GCA_030535815.1 Clostridia bacterium | reverse complement strand
AAGAGCGCAACCAGACGAGAACTGCGCGAAGGGCATAATCTGGAAAAGCTGTATTTAAGCGGTGAATTCAATGGTTAATAAGAGTAAGATTCTTGTATTGGTAGAAGGCGAGAAAACAGACTACAAACTGATGCAGCACCTGCTTTCAGTTTACGGCATTGACAGCAATCACGAAATTATTTCTTACAACACCAATATCTACACTTTGTACAACGAAATGTTCAAAGACGACAATCCTGATTCGCTTGATATATTGCAAGTTTTGAAGATGCATGAAAAAAATTCCGAAAAGAAAAAATTATTCGATAATTATTACTCGGATATTCTTTTGATTTTCGACTTAGATCCCCATGATCCTTTGTTCTCCCCATCAAAAATCACACGTATGCTCGATCATTTCCGCGAGTCATCCGATATGGGTAAACTTTATATCAATTATCCTATGGTTGAAGCCTTTTATCATATGAAAAGCATACCCGATGATGCATATAACTCATATATCGCAACATTGGACGAGTTGAAGAAAAAACTGTATAAAACTCGCGTCGCTACTGAAAATCGCAATCACGATTACAGGAAATTCGCGGTTAACAAAGACGAGTGTAATACTGTAATCAAGCAAAATATAGAGAAAGCTCATTTAATTTCAGGGAACCAGCATTCTGCCGAAATAGACACAGAAGAAGCCCTTAAAATTTTGAGCAAACAGCTTGCTAAGCTTGACAGCGAACAAGCATTGTCGGTTTTGTGTACATGTGTGTTTTACATAGCAGAGTATGCTTCAGCACTTATAGAACAATAACAGAAAAGCCTCTCCATGATTTTTATACATAGAGAGGCTTAATTTCTGTCTTACAGATATTCATGCAACATTTATCATCATTGCTGACAAAGTTATTTCGAAATTAAGCATCAAATCATTTTTATGGCTCGTAAATGGAAGTATTTGACCTCGCATGCCCCTCCATTTTCGAGTCATTTTTTCTCCTTTCTTCCCTTTTGCCTTTCCCGGCTTCATGCTCCAGATGTCCTTTTGCTCGGAGATTGCGTTCCAAGAAAAAAGCTCTGTTATCTTCAATGATAGCAGGGCTTCAATTTATATTATGCCTCGCAGAATGTAAGCTGTACGCCTTCGTTATCTACGAGTATTTCTTCTATGCATTTCTTCAAGTAATTCTTTATCGTTATATCGTTAGAGGTCACAAGTAAGCGACCGAATTTTTTGCATATTTTACGGAAGGCTTCTCCTTTAAGGATAGTCTTCTTGTTTTCAATTTTATCAATCTTTTTTCTTAATTCTTTTTCCTCAGATTTAATCTTTTCAAGTTCTTCCGTGAGTTCTTCAACATAACAGTTTTTAATAGCTGTAACAACGTTTATCTTTGCTCTCTCTAAGCCGGAAAGCTTCATTTTCATGGCATTGATTTCATTATCTGATGACATAAGGCGTTCTATATCTTCTATATCCTGCCTATTAAATAGGTCCTGTACAAGCATTCCTGCTACAAGCTTATCTATCTGCTCGGTCTTAATGTCTTTTACAGGGCATCCTTTATCCTTATGGTTAGGACAAGAATACACTGTGTATTTCCTACCATGGCTACGTACCGTATTTCCAACCATATATGCACCGCATTCGGCACATTTCATAAGCTTAAGACCGCTTAACATATAGTTTTGACGAGACTTGGATGTAGCAGTACCCTGAACTCTTGACGTCATCTTCTGGCGAACCTTATCAAACTGTTCGGGAGAAATTATGGCGGGACAACCATTATCAACCCTTATGCATTCATCCACGGGCTTAAAGCGATGAGAATTGCGTTTCCCATCCTCGTCTTTTCTTTTAGTCCTATTCCACACGAAGACTCCGATGTATTTTTCCTGAGTAAGAATTGCCGAAAACGAATGCTTGGTAAAAGGTTTTCCTGCTTTAGTTTTATATCCTTTTGCATTAAGGACTTCCGCCATCTTTTTATAGGAGTATTCTTGTTCATACATGTCAAAAATCTCTCTTACTATGTCAGCCTCTTCTTCACAAATGACCAGCTTTTTATCCTCATTTACTGTATAGCCGAGTGGAGGAATTCCTCCGCAATGAAAGCATTGTTCCGCCTTTCCGCTCATTCCGGAATGAGTATGTAACGAAACGCAGTCACTGTAATACTCGTCCATAGTATATGTAAAACGCTTCATTAATCTACCTTCAGGTGTATTATCAAAGTTTTGGGTTATACTTACTAACTCGATGCCGAGACTGTTAAGCTTTGCTTCAATAGTCGTAGCTCCGGCTGTATTTCTGTAATAACGGCTATACGAAAAGACTATTATCTTGGTCCAAGGAGGATTATTTCCGGCAGCGTTCAGCATTTTTTGAAATTCTGTACGATTACCGTTGGTACCGGTCTTTGCTTTATCGCTGTACATTCTAATAAGCCTATATCCCTTTGCTTTACAGTAGCTTTTGATGGCATTGGTCTGATAGTACGTCGAATTTTCCGACTGGTTATCAGACGAATATCTGGTATATCCAACGACCCTTACCTCTTCACCGTCTTTAGTTTTAGTATTGCTTCCGTTGACAATAATCTCTTCTGTAAATATTCCTACGTTATTTGTGTTCATAATGAACTCCTTTCCGGGAGGACTGCAGTTGCAATCCTCCCTATCTTTATCAAATGATTTTCTTTAAGATTTCTGCCAATGTCTCCACGTCTCGAGAAACATTTTTCTCTCCGAGCTTGCTGACTTTTGCCCTTTTATATGCTCCGGCTTTAAGCTCTGCTCTTGTTATTTCAATTATTTTTTTCATTTCTTTTTACCTTCAAGGACTTCTTAATGTGCTCCTTGTACCATTTATCAATCACAGCAAAATTACTTCCGTAAACGTCCAACAGATCTACCCCTTTACTATGTAAAGAGTAATGCAGCTCAAGCATCCCATCTATATCGTCTGCTATACGGTTATATTCATATACCAATATAGCATCCCACTCCTTCTCCTTGTCTGCTTCTTCTATAAGCTTTTTAAGGCTGTCGCAATTTTCCTGGATACCGTATCCTCCCCATATGTCTCCGCACTCAAGTACCGGATAGAGTCCGTTATTTATGCAGTAGCTGTATATTTCTATTCTCTGCATGCATATTTCTTGCAGCGATGTTTCCTCATCATCTGCACGAATATACACAGCAACTTTTTTAAGGGTTGACTTGTCAATGTTGTTTTCTCTGTAATAGTTCCAAGCCTGTTTTATTGATGATATTTTCATTGTAAATACTTCCTTTCATGGGACGCCCTTAAGGACGCCCCTTTCATTTTTTATTTTTCAAGTTATGCAAGGAGCAAATTTCTTTTGCTTCCTTTTAATGTATTTAATTTAATACTGTTGGAATCTGCATCTTTATTATCCTTATCCTTCTCTTCAATGTCACCCAGTAAAATGCATACACACTTTACCGACATTCCAGACATCTTGTGGCTTTTTTTATAACGATCGCCAAAATATTCCATCATCTTCTTTTCACGCATTTCTTTGTAATCAGAAGAGCTTAAGTTGATACCGGCAGACTCAAGTATTTTATGAAATACACCGTCCAATATCCAAGCACACTTCCTATCACCCCTTGTGCTAAGCTCGCCCTGCTGAGCGTTATGACCAAAGGTATGTCTTCCGTTTTCTTCAGGAAACATATTGGCGTGTGTTGATATATATTCTTTTATGCAATCATATGCAGCCTCGGCGTTGCTCAGTTTCGGTATGTTCTTTTCGTAGCTTTCTTTAAGAAGTTTAAGAACCTTTTTTCGATCCACTTCCAATCCCCATGACTCGTCAATGACTACAATCGTAGTGTAAAGAATAGCCAACTTGTTTATAATCCTTTGAGCAACATTGCCCTTCGGTTTAAGTATCTCTTCCAACTTATGCTGTATGGACTCATATTTTTTCTGTAAATTTAAGCCATATCTATCCAGTTCCGAAACAAAAGGTTGGTACGCAGTTCCATAGCTTTCGTGAACAAGAGTTGCTATTTCTTCCGCCATCTTTTTATCAGACGTCCACTCATAATCGAACTCCAATACTCTTGCAAAAAGGCCTTTATTCTTGTTGCTCTGCTCTAAAATAGATTTTTCCCCTGTAAAGGTAAATGAACCCATCCATGTGAACGGCTGAACTACAGACCCATCCGAAGCACATTTCCCGCCGGAATTGCCTGTTGAGATTTTATAGACCATCTGCGTGAAGTCCCATGCAGGTTGGGCGCTGGTTTCATCGTAAAAAGATGGAAATCCAAACTTCTCCGCCAGACTTGCATATATGTACTTTTGGGTACCATTAAAGTTCTCAATCAAACCTGTATTCGTAGGAACTCCCCATACCGAAGCTGCAAGCAAAAGAGTACTGGTTTTTCCTTTGCTGCTTTCTCCAACCAAACCCCATATCGGCACTTCTGAGTTTTTTCCTGCTAGCTTTAAGAGAGCGGCAACCGGAGCTGATGCCCCAAATGCCATTCCTATTACGAGTTCAGGCTTCTTCGCAACAAGAGGTTTAACCTTGCTAAGCCAATCCTCAAACGTTCCTTTTGAAGCAACTTTCTCTGCATGGGAATACTCACTTTTAACGCCATCTTTTTCTCCGATAGCACCATAAAAATCAATATCTGTTCCGTTTATTCTATATCCCAGCCAATCGTGCATGTATATACGATTGGCTATCTTTTCAGAGTTCAAGAGAATTTCCTGTAATGCACACTTATTTGCTACGGTCGCAACCATTGAAAGCCCACAGGCAGTAAGCTTTGAATAAAAGTTACCCGCCAGATCTCCTCTTGACATGATGCAATCAGTAGGTCCATCTTTACAAGCAATTGAAACACTAATGCTGCTTTTGCCAGTGGAAATATTCTTTTTCACCTCGGTGACATGTATTTCTTCGCAAAGTTTGTGCTTCTTACCTTGACTGTTGATCACAAATGTGCTTCCGTTTTGAAAAAAGTATCCGTTCATATCTTAACCCTCATCCCAGTATTCGTGATAAAACATGCCCGTGTTACTAATAGCAGCTTCGCTGGTCTCAAAAGTGTCCCAATCGATGCCGATACCGCTATTGCGTTTCAAGATATATCCCTCTCCAGAGAAGAAAATGAAATCGCTCTCCTCGATCTCAATTACGCCTTCCCTTTCCGTAGGATAAACAAAGTCAATAATCCTATAGAACACCTGCGAGTCAACAGGAACTTCTTCCAATATATACGCACGTTCCGGAAATTTTGTATCTTCATCGGATATAACCTCAATAAAAAGTTGCAACATGCCGTCACTGAACGCAGCTCTTCTCACTGTAAAAAAATATCTTTCTTGAAGTGATAATTGAGGCTCTTTATAAGCGGAGCCTTTGATAATTTTTTTCATAATAAACCTCCTTAGGGGGCTGCAGATGCTTTATCTGCAGCCTTATTTAATCAATAATATTCTTCAGGATCGATCTCATGGTAAAGCTCGCGCATTGCGCTTACCGGCGTAGAAGATGGCTGAAAGCTGTCCCAGTCCACCCAAATGCGACGTCCACTCTTCTTCAACTTAACATAGCCGTAAAATCTGTCGAAGTCTGCGGGATCAAATTCCACAATACAGTCAAATTCTAGGGGGTACACACATCTCAAAAGTCCTAAAAATGCTTCAGATTCAAGATGGAATTCTTCAAGCATAAAGGCTAAATTTCCTGACGTTCTTCCCTCTAGCCTCACAATAAGCTGAAGAATATCGCCTTCGCAATTCCAGCGCTCAACGCGGATAAAGTGCGTTTCGTCTATGTCAACTTTCGGCTCTTTATAATATCGTTTGTTAATTATGAACTTCTTCATCATTCACTCCTCCTTTCTAAGGTTTAACACAGATCCCCCTCGTGCTGCCTCCCGCCGGAAGCGGCATAAGGAGTGTGCGGTAATTGTCAGTGCATTCGGTTTGCAAACCCGGAAAAGCATTTTAGGCTTTCCTTTATTTGTATTATAACATATGCTGGACAATTGCGCTTGGGACATTTTTCAGCCTTCTTTTGTCCAGAAAGCGCCTGCCTCCTGTGCTTTAGTTATGGCACAAAAAAACGCAGCTCCAAGATAAAGGCTTTTACTCCTTTGTCCAAAGCTACGTTTTTTATAATTTTAGTTTTTAATTCTTAACATCCAACTGAGTTCTAAATCATCAATTGCCTTTTGCAAATAATCGTTTATCCTCAAAAAATCAATCAGCTTAATATCATCTTCATTAAACCACACGCTTTCATCGGATTCATATCTTTTATAGCACTTCTCTATATCGGCAAAATATGCAGACAATTTTTCTTCATTGCTAATATCCACTCCAAATAAACAGAAAATAGCAGCACTGTATAAGCTATCGTGTTCACTTTTGACTCTCTCCATTCGCCCAAGACTTAGATCATCTAATTTTTTAATATTATCCCTTATGACGCTTTTGAGATCTTCATATACGTCGTCGTTAAAATTTTCTACTATGAATTCTCGCACAGTATGACATACAAGTTTTCGTATATCATCCCCTTCCATGGAGTTTATTTTGACACTGTCATAAATTTTCCCCTGGGTTGGCAAACCATCTTTACTTTCCCATGCTGTAGTTATTAATTCTTCTAACGTTTCATTTATGTTATATTTTCCATAACACTTCTTCTTTTTAATATTTTTAAATTTCTCCAACGAAACTCCCAAAACATCAAAACAGTCTTCAATATATCGCCACAATCTCTTTCTTTTAGCATCATTTGCCGTTTTATCATCATTTCTTGACATTTTACTTATCGTTGTATGCTTCTTCATATCATTCACCTTTCTTTAACTATAATAGATAGCCATATCAATCTTGCTTTTCATTATATCATAACCACCAAAAAAAGCAATGATTTTTATTATGCGTCGATTTCTGAAAATTATTTCCGGAATATAAGTTTTTTCATAAGTATTATCTTGCGTATTTGCTTGACCGCCAGTAACTTAAAAACCCACGCTGACATTTACATCAACGTGGGTTTTTATTTACGATTTCATTCAGCCTTCCAGGAGCCAATCAATTATATTTATCTGCTTTATGCCTTCATAGTTCGCACCTTTTCCTATGTCGTCAAGCGTCAGAAGGAACTTAGGATAGTTATCCCGGATTTCTTGCAAAGATGCCAGTTCTCTATTCAATGTATTCTCGTCAAGAACACTTGCAGATACCTGATAATATTCAACCTCATTCATATTGGTAGCAACAAAGTCTACCTCTTTATCTGCAAGCTTACCG
>JAUNRD010000087.1:4569-7337 GCA_030535815.1 Clostridia bacterium | reverse complement strand
AGGCTATAAAGTAACCGGAAGTGACTCCGGTAAAAATATATATACCGAGCGTCTTGAAAAGCAAGGTGCCGTAATATTTCAGGGACATGAAGCAAAAAACGTTATTGATGCTGACGCTGTTATTTACTCAGCCGCAATAAAGAGCGACAATCCGGAACGAAGCTACGCAGAAAGCAACGGTATCCTCTGCATCGAGCGAAGTACCCTCCTTGGAGAAATTGAAACCATGTACTCCTGCCCCATTGATGTTTCTGGCACACACGGAAAAACCAGCACAACCGGAATGCTTGCCCACATCTATATGGAGGCAGATGTAAATCCTACCGTTTTAATAGGCGGAGATTTATCTATCCTGGAAGGCAATATGCATATAGGAGAAAATGAATTTCTTATTTCCGAAGCCTGCGAATATCACAGAAGCTTTCTGGAATTCCACCCCGGTATTGCAATAATTCTGGATATAGAAGAAGACCATCTTGATTATTATAAGGATCTTGAAGATATAAAAAGTGCCTTCCGTGATTTCGCGCGCCTTGCAAGTCGCGCAGTCATCATTAATTCAGATGACAAAAACACCCTTGATACTGTAAGCGGAATAGATAATGTGGTTACTACATCAAAGGATCACGAAGCCGATTTCTATGCAAAGAACATAAACTGCGATACCTTCGGCGCTTACAGCTTTTCGGTATATTCCCGTGAAAAAGGCCATCTTTCAGATGTAAAGCTCTCAGTTCCCGGAATTCACCACGTCAGCAATGCGCTTTGCGCCTATGCGGCAGCGTATATATCAGGACTTGATCCCGAAAGAATTTCAGCAGGTCTTGCTTCTTTCAAAGGTGCAAAAAGACGTTTTGAACTTAAAGGAATTGAAAAAGGCATAAGAGTATATGATGACTATGCTCACCATCCCACGGAAATCAGAGCAACTCTCGATGCACTTTCCAAGGCTCCGGGAAATAAACACATAATCTTTCAGCCCCATACATACACAAGAACGCTCACCCTTTTTGACGATTTTGTTTCTGTCCTGTCATTGTGCGACAGCCTCACGCTCCTGCCCATCTATGCTGCCAGAGAAAAGGATACCGGTGTCGTATCGTCTGATAAGCTTGCAGCTAAAATCGAAAACGCTTATCTCGCCAAAGACTTTGAGGATGCGAAGAAACATATTCTTTCAGAAGCGAAAGACGGCGATATTATAATGACCGTCGGCGCAGGCGATGTTTTCAAGTTGGGCGAAGAAATTCTTTGCGAATTGAAAAAGTAAGCAAAAAGGAGATGTAAAAAAGTCCAGACCGCAAAAAGGCAAATAAATTAGTGGATTGGGCAAAGTTACAAACTCTATGTTGTAAAATAGTGTTGAAAAATCGCATTCCTGCGATTTTTCTTCATTTTGAGCCTTTTTGCTACGAACAAACTTCACCCTCGACGTATCTATATACGCCTTCGGGTAACTTTCGAAAAGTCTGTAAACAGACTTTCTCAATTCAGTTTGTCCGTTCTGAAGCATTTTTTCCTATCTCCTGAAAAAGGGGCTGTAATTATTTTACAGCCCCTTTTTGTTTTTTTCCGAAATATACTCTTTCGCCTTATCAAGCTCATCGCCATCGGCTTCAATGTCCGGCACAACGCCAATCTCATTGATATAGTTTCCTCCGGCTGTATAGTATTTTTCTATTGTGAGTTTCAGCATACTGCCATCTCCCAGTGGCAGAACACCCTGAACCAGCCCTTTTCCATAGGTGGTTTTACCTATCAGAATTCCGCGTTCTCTTTCTTTTATCGCCGCAGCAAGCACCTCAGATGCGCTTGCTGTGTTTTCGTTAACCAGTACCGCCAGCGGCACATCATAATATTCATTATCTTCAATCTTATACTCGCATCTGTTCTCTGATGCATCTTCCGTTATAAGAAGCATTCCTTCAGGGAGTAGCTGCTCCGCTATTCTGATTAAAGATTCAAGTTCTCCTCCGCCATTGTCCCTGATATCCAGAATAATTCCTTTTACATCATCAAAACTTGCGATTTTTTCCTCAAAATCAGCAGCGGAGGTCTCAGAGAACTCCTTAAGCACGATGTGCAAAATCCCGTCCTCTTCCTCCATATCAACAGCATTATACGAAAGCTTTGTTCGTTTCACTCCAAACTCAAGCTCATTATTGTCGCGCTTTACTACTATTTTCATTTCTGTTTCATCTTCCGGAGCTTCTTCAGAAATCCCCTTGATATAATAAAACACTCTATCATAATTTTCATAGGTAAACTCAATGTCGTCAACATATAAAAGCAAATCTCCTGCTTCAATTCCCGCAACATCTGCAGGGCTGTCTTCCGCCACCTCTGTGACGGTAACATAACCTGTTTCTTCATCATAGAACATAGTAATTCCTATGCCTTTATACGCACCCTCCATGGCCTCAGAAAAAATTATGCTCTCTTCTTCTGTCAGATATTCGGAATAAGGATCTTCCAGGGCCATAACCATAAACTTTGCCGCCATATCCTCCATCTTTTTTTCATCGTATTCCATGGGGAAAAAGAATTCTATCAAATTCTCTATCCTGGCAAGCTTGCCGGAATTACTTCCAACGGTTTTTCCTATAGAAAATGCCCCTACCAATGCAGATACAATCAGAACAAAACATAAGACATATATTAAAATTTTTCTCAACAAAAATTACCTCTTTTCGTGTCATAGCCAAAAGCTGTGCACTTTCGTGCACAGCTTTTTATCAGCTTACGTAATTTCTGGGGTTTTGTCTCAC
>JAUNRD010000087.1:575-4559 GCA_030535815.1 Clostridia bacterium | reverse complement strand
TTAACGGATACCTCAAAGTGCAAATGCGGTCCGCTGGAAATACCGGTAGAGCCAACTTTTGCAATAACCTGTCCCTTTGAGACAGAAGCACCGGCCTTAACCAGAAGCTGACTGCAGTGAGCGTAAAGTGTAGTTATTCCGTTTCCATGACTGATAACTATATACTTACCATAAGAAGAACTGTTTCCTGAGAAAAGTACAGTTCCCGCATCAGCAGCAACAATATCAACACCCATGTAACCTGCAATATCAAGACCTTTATGATAGGTAGATGCACCTGCCACAGGCTGCGAACGCTTACCAAATTCACTTGTTACTCGCTTTGTGGAAGGGCAGGGCCATGTCATTGTGCCTGTTCCTCCGGTTGTAGTCGTGGTGGTAGTGGTAGTGGCAGCTGCAGACTCTGCAGCTTTTCTCTCTGCCTCCGCGGCAGCAGCGGCTGCCTGACGCTCTTTTTCAACAGCATCAGCAATGAGCTTCTGAATTCTTTCTTCTTCAGCCTTCTGATTCTCTATGGCAGCTTTTATGGTTTCTTCCTGTCCGGCAAGCTGTGCCACCATTTCAGACTGTGTCTGTTTTTTGGTTGCAAGAGTAGACTTCATTTCCGTAAGAGTGTTTCGTCTCGTTTCCTGCTCAGCTTTAATTGATTCCACTTCAGCCTTCTGAACAGCAATCTCTTCACGGACAGCCTTTCTCTCTTCAAGCACCTTGTTGTCATATTCAAGGAGACTTTTTATAATCTGTATATTCGATAAAAATTCGGAGAAGCTTCCTGATCCGAAAAGAATTTCTATATACGTGGAAGGGCCGCTTTCATACATAATTCTTGCTCTGGTCTTGAAAGATGTAAACTGGTTTTCGCAGGCAGTTTCAGCCACTTCCAGTTCCTTTTCCTTCTCTTCAAGCTTCACGTTTGTCGCTGTAATTTCAGATTCAACAGCAGTTATTTTTCCTGTAAGTTCATCAATTTCGCTCTGGATCTTCACCATGTCAGCTTCGGCTGTTTTTTTCTGCTGCTGAACATTTGTAAGCTGCTGTTCCGCAGCCTTTCTCTGATTCTGAGCCTCGGCAAGCTGCTCCTGAAGCGTGGCTGCTTTAGTAGGAATTGCTGAAGCAATAAAGCCTGCAAGAAATACAACAACGATTAATATAGCGGTAACAGATAAAAATATTCTTCTTCTTTTCATTCTGTCACCTCCATCAAACTTTAAGGTGTCTTGTTGTGGATACAGTACTTGCAAGAGCACCCATAAAGCATCCGAATGCGATTACCAGAGGAATCAAAAGACCGCTGACAGATGCAGGGCTGCAGAGTTTCAAAAGTGAAAACGCATCAGTAACCGACTTGTATAAAGGAATGTATCCTAAATATGTTACCAAAAGTGCAAGCAAGCTTCCCAGAAGTCCTATAAGCACACCTTCAATGATGAAAGGCCATCTGATAAACCAGTTTGTTGCTCCTACAAACTTCATTATATGTATTTCGCTTGCTCTGGATGCAACAGAAAGCTTTATTGTATTGGAAATGATAAACAGAGACACAACCATAAGTATGAGCATAATTATAAAGCTTGCGCTCTGGATATATGTAGTAGCATTAAGAACATTGTCCACTGTGTCCTGATGATTCATTACCTCAGCAACACCTTCTACTTCAGCCACCTGCTCTGCGGTTTCCTGCGCCAATGTAAGGTCGACAAGCGTTATCTTTACACTGTTACGAAGGAAATCTTCGCTTGCAAGCCCTTCAAGAGCCACAGAGTTTCCGCCAAGCTGCTCCGAATAATTTTCAAAAGCTTTTTCCTTACTTTCAAAAACTGTATCTTTTACATTGGGAATAGCGTCAATTTCTGTCTGGATAGCAAGGGCTTCATCGCCGTCTATCTCCATATCAATATACGCCTGTATCTCACACTGGGATTTAATCTGCTCACCAATAAAGTTTATATTTAATGTAAAAAGTAAAAACACGCTGAAAAGGAAAAGGCAGCATCCTATTGTCAATATTGAAGAAATCGACATAAGTCTGTTATTCACAATTCCCATAAACGCCGTTTTTGTATAATATCTGGATTTATTCATCAAGGCTATACAGTCCTCCCTCTTCATCACGGGTAAGCTTTCCGTCATCAACCACCAACAATCTCTTAGGACGTGCATTTACTATTTCAGCGGCGTGAGTAGCCATCAGAATAGTAGTTCCGCTCTTATTAATGGATTCCAATGTATCCATAATGTCCATTGCCACTATTTTATCCAGGTTTCCTGTGGGCTCGTCCGCAAGAATAACCGTAGGACGGTTAACCAGAGCTCTTGCTATAGATACTCTCTGCTGTTCACCGCCGGAAAGTTCAGATATATCGCATCTCGCTTTGTTGGAAAGTCTGACCTGATCCAAAACTTCAGGAACACGCTTTCTTATTGCCTTGCTTCCTGCACCAACAACCTGCATGGCAAATGCCACATTATCAAAAACTGTGGTTCTGGGAAGCAATTTGAAATCCTGGTATACCATACCAAGACTTCTTCTTAAATAAGGAATTTCTCTTCTCGCAAGACCTGATATTTCAACGCTGTCAACAAAAATCTGACCGCTCGTAAGATTTTCTTCTCTCATAAGAAGCTTCATAATCGAAGATTTACCTGCACCGCTTCGACCTGTAAGGTATACAAATTCCCCGCGTTCGATTTTGAAAGACAATTCATCAAGTGCCTTAGTTCCGTTAGGGTAAGTAAGTGTTACATCTACAAATTCTATCAAATCATTACACCTCAAATCTTATTAGGATTGGATTCAAGATACTTTTTAACCATCATTGCTACCTTGAATACAATCGCATCATCAAACACTCTTAAATCCAGTCCTGTAAGTTTCTGTACCTTATCAAGTCTGTAAACCAACGTATTTCTGTGTACATAAAGCTGACGGGAGGTTTCCGAAACATTAAGGTTTTTCTCAAAGAACTTCTGTATGGTCACTATCGTTTCGTGATCAAGAGTATCCAGAGAGCCTTTTACGAAAACTTCATCAAGGAACAGCTTACAAAGGGTTGTAGGTAACTGATAAATAAGTCTGCCTATTCCAAGCTTATTATAGCTTACAATAGGTTTGTCAGTATCCATAACCTTACCTACCTCAAGAGCAACGTGAGCCTCTCTGTAACTCTTGGCAAGATCCTTCATATCATTCACAATTGTACCTATTCCTATTGATGCATTGACCATAAGTTCAGAATTTATTGTATCCAGCAAAGACTTTGCAATCTTCTGAACATCTTTATCGGAAAAATTAGGTTTAATTTCCTTTACTATAGCCACGTCGCCGGAATCTATGCTGATTATGAAATCCTTTTCCTTATCAGGAAAAACATTTGCAAGCATATCAATTGCCGCCTGGTCATGACCGACATCAACGCGAACAGTCATAACAACACGCGTAACATCTGTGGGAATATGCAATTCCTTTGTCTTTGCATTAAGATCTCCGGGAAGTATGTTATCAAGGAGTACATTTTTGATAAAGTTTATTTTATCAAACTTTTCATCATAAAACTGCTTTATGCTGAGAATAGATACGGATAAAATGCTTACATCTTTCTTTGCATCTTCATCTTCGCCCTCGACAAACGCAACGAAATCTGTCTTCCCGCGCACGCCTCCACCAATAAATGTGTATCCCGATGCCACGTAAACTCTGCCGGGTTCGCTACATTGTTGCTGTACTTCGTCAAGAATCTCTTCGATAGCACTCATATCGCTAAAAGATCGGATTGTTTCATTTTCGAAAATCACTCCGACAGGTCTGCCGAAAGCTTCTTTCAGCTGATATACAACGCCCTGAAAAAATTTATTTGACATAAAAATATCATCCCTTTCCCAAATACCGTATATTAAAGTTCATTTTTCCAAACCTTAAATATTCTTATGCAAATACACATAAAAATACTATCCTACTATATAATAACCTTTTTTCATCAATTTTGC
>JAUNRD010000087.1:0-565 GCA_030535815.1 Clostridia bacterium | reverse complement strand
TGCAAGAAAAATCTTCATTTTTTTATATTTTTTTATTTTTTGTGGCCGAATTACAGTATATGCATAAAATAATTATTGGCTGAAGATAAACATAATGGTAATTTTTCTTCCTATGATGAAAGGAGTGATTGCATGCTGATCGTGCTTTCTTCTGCCACAAGCGCTCAACGCTTAAAAAAGATGCTTGATGCAAAAAAAATCCCTTCAAGAATAGTCCAGACTCCAAAACATCTTTCAGACGGCGGCTGTTCATATTCTCTAAAGTTTGACAAGGCCCATTTAAACCAGGTCTCCTCCCTTGTATCAACACTTCATATCTCTGTTATTAAAATTGAAAAAGAAGATGATTGAAGTTATGAAAGATTCATTATTCCGTAAGGAGCATTTAACATGATATATTTAGATAACGCCGCAACCTCTTTTCATAAGCCTGACTGTGTAAAAAAAGCAGTTATTTATGCATTGAACAACTGTGCAAGCCCGGGAAGAGGCGGATATTCTTTTTCCCGCAGAGCTTCATCATTGATATATTCCGCAAGAGAAACCATTGCTGATATTTACAATA
>JAUNRD010000086.1 GCA_030535815.1 Clostridia bacterium | reverse complement strand
GGTTGAATAATAGCCTGTAACATCGGTGTAATCGCTTGTCAGGTCTGCGCAGATTGTTTCGCTGTGCACTCTCTCAAAATAGTAATAGCCCTTTCCGTCGGGAGCTACAACCAGGTCAAAGTCTCCCGCACTCATTCCGAGAGGACGAAGCCCCTTCTTTACGATTTCATAGGGGCCTGTGATTTTATCCGCTGTAAGAACGGTTTCCGACTGCGTTCCGTCCTTTTGCATAATTTTAAGCCAGCACACATATTTTTTTGTTTCCTTGTTGTAGATGATGTGCGGTCTGTCCATGCAGGCTGTGGGATGAAGAGGTGAATTTTCGTCCTCCAAATCGGGAGGAATTATAATTCCAAGGTCTTCCCAGTTGTATAAATCCTTGGAACTGTAGCATCTTACGCCCCAATGCCATATTCCGTTTTTGCCGTCGGTCTTTTCTTTGTTTTCGCCGTAAAAATAATATGTTCCGTCAATATATATTACAGAACCGCCGTGTGCCTGAATTCTGTTTCTGTTTGTATCAAGCCAAACCTCGCCCGGTCTGAAACTGTTGTATTTTCCCATTTTGTTTCCTCCTTTTCTTATTTCTTGAATTCTACCATATATTAAATTATATGTCAATTGAAAGCGGCATTTAACATAAGTAAATGCCGCTTTCCTTTTTATTTTGTAATTGTAATGGTCTGTGTAGCTCCGTCCCAGGCTACGGTGTAGCCGAGCTGTTCTGATACGAAACGAACAGGGATAAAGGTTCTCGAATCCTTGATTCTCGGAGCAGAAGTAAGTGTATACATTGTAAGGCCGTAAACCGGATCGTCAACGTAAACAAGCTTATTCTGTATCTGAAGTTCTATTTTAAGCGAATCCTTTGTAACCTTAATGGTCTGTGTATCGCCATCCCATGCAATTTCTGCACCCATTTCCTCGAGGAATCCTCTTAAAGGAATAAGTGTAGAACCTGCAGATGTGATATAAGGTGCAACGTCGATGGTTTTTGTATAAGTTTCGCCGCCCTTTTCTACCTCGATATCCTTAGAGCCTATCTGCATAACGAAGGAACCTCCGTCTTCGCTCGCCATTTTCTGATTATAGTTTTGCCAGAAGGATATTTCACCGCAGCTTACACGGTATGCATTGTATTTTGTAATTTCAAACTCTACATAACGTGCCTTTACGGGCTCATCAAAGTGAATAAACTTTTCGTCAAGAGTTCTCTTGGGGAAGCTGTAATTTTCAACCAAGGGTTCAAAATTTTCTCCGTCTTCACTTGCCCAGATATTAAACTCAAGCCAATAACCGTGATAGTCATCCGACTGTCTGGGCGTAATTGAAATTGCAGTAAACTCCTGAACCTTACCAAGGTCTGTCGAAAGTATAACAGGCTCTGTTCTGCCGGATAAATCGTCTGTCTGCCAGAGTCCCGACATAGTTCCGTCAAACACCATTCCCGCAGAGCAATTTGCCCATGTGGGCAATTCGTTTTCCGCCTTGAAGACGGAAGAATCAATTTTGTGAAGTGAGTTTTCATTCATTGTCTTTTCTAAATCTTCAAAGTCTACAATCTGCGTTGAGGAATCTCCTGGGAAGAATTCAAGCTCTGCCATTGTGGCATAACCTGCCTGACCTTCCAAAACCTCAAAGCGGATTCTCTTTGCTTCAACACCGCAGTTGAATTCAATTTTTTCCGTAGCAATTGCGCCAAGGAGTGTTCCTTCCATAAGAAGGGTAAATTCGCCCTCGTCTTCCTTGGACATATAAAGCTTATACGCTTTAATTTTACCTGCCGCATTTCCCGGTCTGGGTGTTACGGCAAAGCCGGTAATTACGGAAAGTTCGGGAAGAATTATATCTACATCATAAGGAGGCATATCGTGGCCTAAAACCTTACCGTCAGCCTCGTCATAGTGTGTGTGCCAGAATGTGGAGGCATCTCCGTCAAAAGCCTTTGTAATAGCACCCCATCCCGCTTTTTCGCTGGTTGCAGTTATCTGCCATTTTGATGTGTCAAACTTACCGTTTTTAATGTGGCCGTCAGCATTATCTTCTTTTTCCGATGCAGCCGCACTTGTAAGGAAGTCGATTTCCGCACAGGTACCGTGACCGCCTGCAGATTTTGTTATAACTATGGTGATTTTCTTGGCTGTTACGCTCTTTTTGAAATCAATAGTCTGCCAGGATGCATCTTCCTGCTTAAAGGTTGCTTTGGTAACAAGGTCGCCCTTGCCGTTTCCGTCAGCCGATGCGTAAATTTCCGCTTCAAGCCAACGTCCAGACTGTCCGTCAGGTCTTGGCAGGTACTTCATGGCGGTAACGGTTTCAGCCTTCGGGAATGTAAATTCAAGAATATGAGGAAGCTCTGCCTTGCTTGTTATGGTTGAGCCTTCAGCTGTATACATTGTATGCCAGTAGGTATCTTCCTTTCCGTCATACGCTTCTTCAACAAGTCCCCAGCCGATTTCTGTGCTTGCTTTTGCGGTCCATGTTGACTTATCAAGAGTCGCACTTGTTGTGCTTTCTGCTTTGCTTTCTTCGGTTTTAACACCGTCTGTTCCACCGATAAAGTTAAACTCTGCACAAGCGCCGATATCTCCTGCACTCTTAGTTACAACAATGGTGATTTTCTTTGCAGAATATGTCTTAGCGAACATTGTCTTAACTTCGTCTGTCGCTTTCTGGTCGGAAATTGTAACGGTTGCCGCCTTTTCGCCCTTGTCATTTCCTGTGCTTGAAATGTAAACCTCGAAGGAAAGAAGTCTTCCCGACTGATGGTCCTGACGGGGCAAATATGCAATACCCGAAATGTTTTCTGCCGTAGGAAGATTAATTTCAATCGTGTGAGGAGGCTTATCCTTTTCCGTTACGGTTGAGCCTTCCGCTTTATAAAATGTATGCCAGAAGGTGTCAGCTTTTCCGTCAAAGGCTTTGTCGATAAAGCCCCAGGAAATTTCTGAGGATGCCTTGAAAGTCCAGTCGCTTCTGTCAAGATACTCCTCCGCAAAGGAAGGAACTGTAAACACGGATAATATTAATGTGAGTGCCGAAAGTACAGAAAATAATTTTTTCACAGCTATCCCCTCCTTACTGAATGTGGGACGCAACACTCTCTGCGAGCGATGCATCTATTGCATTTTTCGATACTGCATAAAGTCCGTTTCCGAGATTTGAAACATTCCATCCGAATACCTCGGAAAGGTATGAAACGGGAACAAAAATACCGTTTTCGGTCACAACAACAGGTGCAGACAGAGTCTTAACTCTGCCGTTGTTTCTCGCTTCAAGTGAGCCTATTACGTTATAAGTCCATTCCTTGTTGGTGATTTCCTTATAGTCTTCTGACAAATCGTGTCTTGAAAGGTGAACTATGTTCTGTTCGGAATCGTATTCAACCTTTGAAAGTCCGTATCCTAAAATTTCTTCGTATGTCTTGAAAGGAACGTAAAGTGTTCCGTTTGATTCAAAGGCAGTAACTCTGGTGTCTGCCTCAAAAACGGGCATCTTTCCGCCTGAAACTATCATCTTACTTGCGCCTGATTTAACGATTGTTGTTCCTGAAAGTGCCTTTCTTTCAGCTTCCGTCAAAGCGGTCTGCTCTATTTCTGTATAGAGATAGTTAAACCTTCCTGTGGGTGCAACGCTTCCTTCGGAATAGAAATCGAGAAGGTCATCGGATGTTACAGAGTCTGTCCACTTGAATTCAAATTCCACTACGCCTGTTTCACCAATCAATGCCTTGGGCAGAGCCATCTGAAGCACATTGCCCGAAACCTTATATTCTGCGTTACCTACTGCACTCCACGCACCGTTTTCGTATTTTGCAACAGTACCTGCACCAAGCTTGTTTACGGCATAGTCATAGCCTTCCCAGCCTGTAGCATAGTTTCTGTCCGCATTTATGTAAAGGTTCATCCAGCCTTCGTTGTCGGTTTTGATATTTTTAACTGTCTTTGCATAGAAGTAGAAATTATTGTCGTCTCTCGCAACCTTGGATGATATAACCGCATTATTCACCTTTGTTGTATAGTGAATGTTTTGGTTTGTCGCTGTATCCTTAAATCCGTATGCATCACGCTCATACTGACCGGTATAATTGATGTATTCGGGAGCTACATTTGCCCATGCAGATGCATCGCCTGCTATATCAATTGTTACGGGAGCGCTTGCAACAGGAGCAGGACGAACGCCCTTATACTTTCTTATAAAGTCGCAAAGAAGGTTGTAATAATCGTCCTTTATGTAATTTCTTGTAGGCTCAAAGTCACGGCTGTTTTCTTCGTCAAAAAGGTCGACAAAGGCAACCTTGTGTCCCTTGTATTCAGAATACTTCGGAGTTGTCCATTCGTTCCAGCCGTCAATCATAACCATTGCGGGGTCAACACTGAGAGCCAAAGCTGCCTGCTCACGGAAGAAGTATGCCTTTCTTCCGTTATCGGCAGAATAGTCTTCGCCGAATGCTTTTGAGAAACCGCGTCCCTGAGAATAGGGGTCGGAAAATACGCCTGTCTTTGCTCCCTTGTCAACCGTGGACTCGTTTAACGCTACACCAACGGAAACTGATTCAACTCTTCCGTCTGCTCTTTCAATTCCTCGGAGAGGCTGAGGATAACCGTCAAGCCAGGAAATATCGTCAAGATAGCCCTCTGATTCTTTACGGGCACCATGATATCTGTATGTAAAAAGCTCTTCAATAAGGTTTTTTGTTTCCACTATGTCCGCATCTTTTGTTGTTATCTTAGTTTTAGTAGGAGCATATCCCGCAACAAAGGGCTTACCTTCCCAGTGGAACCACAAATCACGGTATTTTTCATTCATATAAATGTTGTAATAAAGTGTCATCATTTCATCATAGCTGTTTTCATTTGTATGCGCCATACCGTTATAGGATGTCACCTTGGGTACATTTACGCCTTCAGCCTTTGCATCTGCCAGAGCATCAAACATGACCTTCATAGGCTGAACAAAGCAAAGTCCCGCATTGGTATAGTCAAGCACCAATGCATCAACGCCTGCGGTTGCAAAAAGCTCTGCCTGCTTACGGTATACCCAATAATCTGTGCTTGTATAGAAACCGAAAACGGGTTCTCCCCAGTAATACTTACTCATATGATTTCCCCACGCCTCGTGTGTGAAGTCATAACGTGCTTCAGGTGCTTTTTTCAGAATGTCCGGAACAACCTGATTGTAGTTACTGCTTGTTCCTGTATGCCAGTTATGATAGAACATCAAAACCTTACGTGTTCCCTCTTTAACGGGACCAACTTCTTCAAAATCCGCAACCTTTCGGCCGTAGCTGTCGGTTGCAACCCAGGTATCAGCAAAGGTGTCTATAATTGCAGAATCGGGCACAGCTTTTTCTGTTTCTAACAGAGTATTGCTTAAGCTAATGGATTTTAATTTCCAGTTATCGGTATTCTTTGTTGTGGTTGTTGCAAAATAAAGTGTATGGACACCTGTTACTTCAGAAATGTTTCCGTAAATGGTAACATCGGAAGAGCCGGAGTTTTCGTTAAATACAACAAACCCTCTTGCCTTTCCGTAAGGGTCGTCAATTTTAATACGGAAAATTTCCGCATTCTCTCCGCCGTTTATTGTGCAGCTTCCGGTTAAACCGATGGCTTTAACACCTGTCAGGTCTACATTTTTAATACCAAAATAGGACATCTTGGTATTGAGAGTAAAATAATCACCATCCACCTTTAAGACAGAAACATTCTCAGTTATATCTGCCTTGGTATAGGTTTTTGTTTCTTCTGCACTAATTACAAATGTCATTGATGAAAGCATAAGAAGTGCAAGCAATGCAGAAATAAGTCTTTTCACCATTTTTATTCCTCCTTTTGTTGTTTTTAATATTATATAATAAATCTCACTTATTGTAAATGCACCTTTCGGACATTTATTTGTACTTTTCGACAAGATTATTCAACTGTCACAAATATTCCGTCACCCTGAGCTAAGCTAAATTCATATACACCGTTTTCTGATTTCATAACTTCAGGCTCACCGTCGTAATATTTTGTTACTTTGCCGTCAATTTTCATTTTAACACCAGAGTCAAGCGGCTCTGCCCAGTCCTGCTGGTTTACAATTGTAAAGGCTTTGCCCTTACCGTCCTTTTTTTCGAAACAGCCGATAAGGAGTGGCGTGTTTGTTTCGATATCGGAAATCACGCCGAAATCATTTACATCATAAGGATTTTTAAGATAAATATAGGGTGTTTTTTCTTCGTCATAGCCTATGGTAAATGCACCGACACTTTTGAAGCCCATATATAAATCTGAAATCTTTTTAAGTCCTTTGCACATCTTTGAAGAGGCATAGAAAAGCTCCGTAGGATTTCCGTCCTCATCAAGTATACAGCCCTTACATCCGTTTCTTGACGAGAAAATGAAATAGATGATTGCCGTTGCGCCGAAGGAAAGCATTGTGTATGTCTGCCACCTTAGCTCCGATGGATTTATTGCACGGAAATTTCTTAAATCCGAGCAGGTCTGAACGCAAGTCCATAGCTCCCTTCCCGATTCTCTGCACTTGTCCGCCACAGCCTCTATACTTCTTAAATATCGGTTATAGGTATAAGGAACAAATTTATCGGGGAATCTTTCGGGATTATCTTTGCATGGTCTTTTCATACAAGGATAAATATCAACCCCGATGTGGTTAACATCTACTTTTTTCACGAACTCGTCAAGATATACCTCATAAGGGTCGCACCCTTCGGGAAAAGTATCGTCGCCGGTTCCCCAGGCGCCGTTTTTAAGCTGAGTATTGTTTGCATACATCGGGAGGAGATTTAAGTAAACTTCTTTGCCGGGAAAAGCCTCCTTGAATTTTTTTGTTTCCTCACCCAGTATGTCAAAATGAACCATTCCGGGTTCGTCCATAAAGCAATATGCCGCAAAGGAAGGCGAATCCTTAAAGAACATTTTATCAATATTGTTAAGGTCTGCCACGTTGGCATTGTTTATAACCTTGTCAATAGATGCATCTCTTAACGCCGCCTCAATGTTGTACTTTTCCATCCAGCGAAGTATTTTTTCCTTGTATTCATCGGGAATAACATCAACGTGATCCATTAAATATATGGCAAAGTCAACTCCGGCTTCGGAAAGCATTTTTACATGCTCCTCGTCAAAGGTTAAAACAGGGCTGTATGCACCTATTCTTATTCTTTCTTTTTTCAGCAATAAAATCCCACCTTTGCATAGCATTATAGCATCCGCGCTCGTTCCGCATTTTCCGGCAGGAGCAAGCCCCCTGCTCTACACTCTATAAATTTGTATCTGACGGAATCATTATAGCATACGAAAAAAGTGATTTCAATATAAAAATGTTGCTATTAACTATGACAAA
>JAUNRD010000085.1 GCA_030535815.1 Clostridia bacterium | reverse complement strand
ATTAAGATTCTGCTATGACTACGATACCGATACGGCTTTTCGTGAAAGATGCTATAAGCTAATGAAGCAAAACGCCGATTACGGACTTAATAAAGCAATTGAATGTGCAAGGGTGAACCTTACCGAAGAAAACAGAGAGACGATACATACAAAGGCAACGGCGTGGAATGAAACACCAGCCTGGTTTAACGGATATTTGTCGGAATATGCCTATTATGTGCCGATGCACTTTAAGTCCCTTTTTGCCACAGGCTTAAAGGGGGCGTGGCATATAAGGGATATCGGAGATGCCGCATCTATTTATATGAATCTTCCCGGTGCAGAGTATAAAGAAGAGCTTTATAATGCACTTTTAGCGACGATTGGATATGTGGATACGGAAAAATACACTTCCGATGCCCTTTGCTATCTTTTAACGCCTTACTATAAGCTTTTGCTTATAAAATAATTATTGACAATATTAAATAGATGACTATAATAATTGACACGCCCGTTAATCTTTAAGCAGAGCATCAGTGTATGTCAGACCTTGTTTGGCGCCTTGGGCGAGTCGCCCCGGGTTACATAAAAGATAAAAAAGTCACTTCGTTCCATCTATGTGGTGCCGCTGTAATAAAGCCCACTTCATGGGCCAAAAGTTACAGCTTACCACAAAAGATTTTCTTATGTTTTGCTCTGCCGAAAACGAAAGGAGGAAAGCTTAATATGATAGTATATAGGGAGCTTTCCTCCTTGACAACGGATCTTGGCTTTTCCGCAAGGACGCTTTATTCCGTGGCACGAAATGTCAGAAAACATTACCATGAGGTATCAATTCCAAAAAAAGACGGCACGGAAAGAAAGCTTTCTGTGCCTGATGAACTCTTAAAAAGAATACAAAAAAGCATTGCGGAAAAAATACTTATAAACGAGGAAATATCACCTTATGCCACAGCCTACAGGGTTTGTGCTTCTCCTGTTGTCAATGCAAAAGCACATCTTGGGAAAAGGTGTATTCTAAAGCTTGATATAAATCATTTTTTTGACTCAATAATTTTCCCTGCTGTAAAAAACAAAGTTTTTCCAAAAGAAAAATATTCCGAAGCAAACAGAATATTACTTACTGCTCTTTGTATTTATGAGGATTCAGTTCCACAGGGGGCACCGACTTCTCCTGCCATATCAAATATAATCCTAAGGGATTTTGATTATTATATCGGTTCCTGGTGTGAAAAAAAGAATATTACATATACCAGATACTGCGATGATTTAACTTTCTCCGGTGAATTTGAACCGAAAGAGGTAATAGTGGAGGTTGAGGATGCACTTAAAAAAGAAGGCTTTTTCTTAAACAGAAAAAAGACCGCTTTTCTTAAAAACGGACAAAGGAAAGAAGTTACCGGAATTGTTGTAAATGAAAAGCTTTCTGTATCAAAGGACTATCGCAGAAAAATCAGAAGTGAAGTTTACTATATTGAAAAGTACGGTGTAGAAGCTCATCTTTCCAGAATCGGAAGCAATATGGATAAGTATAAGTATCTTATGAGTCTTTTCGGAAGAATTAACTATGTTCTTTCGGTTTCTCCCGGTAATGAAGAAATGAAAAACTACAGAGAATTTGTCAGAAATATAATTTATAAGCTGAAATAAGCGGATGCAGCGGCATTCGCTTTTTTATTAAAAAAAGTGAACTATATTACCAAATTATGAAATATAAACTGTTGACTTGAATTTTACATCGTGTTAAAATGAATTTTAAGGAGGAGATAATATGAAACTTGCAACAACACTTGGCGATTTCAGAGGATACTGCGATACTTATGAAGAAAGAGTGAAGCATGTATGCGAGGCGGGATTTTTATATCTTGACCTTGATTTGTATACAGCTGACAAAAATGATGCACTTTTAGTAAGCGACAACTGGAAGGAAAATGCAAAAAGCTTAAAATCCTATGCAGAAAGCCTTGGGGCCACCTTTATTCAGGCACATTCTCCGGGAGGAAACCCGCTTGAGAAAGGAGAAAAGTTTGATTATCTGCTTAAAACTACAATCCGCTCCATTGAAGTCTGCGGTGAAATTGGGATAAAGAATACGGTTGTTCACGCAGGGATGCTTAAGGAAATTTCCAAGGAAGAGTATTTTGAAAGGAACAGAGAATTTTTCAGAAAGCTTATTCCGACAATGGAAAAATGCGGCGTAAACGTGCTTTGTGAAAACAGCACAAAGGCAAATATGGGCGGGATGTATTTTACAAACAGCGGAAGCGATATGCTTGAATTTGTGAAATACGTTGATCATCCGCTTTTTCATGCTTGTTGGGACACAGGCCACGCCAACTGCGAAGGAAATCAGTATGACGAAATTATGACCTTGGGGGACGAGCTTTACGCCCTTCATGTACATGATAACGGCGGACATAGAGATGAACATCTGATTCCGTATTGCGGAACAATTAATATGGATGACGTTATGCACGCCCTTATTGATTCGGGTTATAGCGGATATTTTACGTTTGAAGCATCCAGCTGTCTTCGTCACAGCAGATACTGGCTCGGAAACAGACGCGTATTTGAAAAAGATACAAGGCTTTTAGAGCCTCAGCTCTTTATGCAGAAGCAGCTTGAAAAGCTGATGTTTGATACAGGTAAATACATTCTTGAAAAATATGATTTATATGAGGAGTAAGGATATGGAAAAGAAAATCAACATAGTAATTGAAGAATCTATGCCCACCGCCTTTTTGAACAGTGACAGAATTTATCAGGACGGAACAACACCTATGTACCGTGATAAGGACGGCAGCCTCTGGGCAATGAGCGGTCACTCCCATATGGGTGAAATTGCAATGTTCAAGGGAACAAGCCTTGACGATATCAAAAAGGTGTACCCCATAAATCTCAACTTCTGCGTAGGGCACGCGGATTTTGCCTTTGACGGTGTGTGTTATCCCGAAGGTGTAAAGGCAAGAGGTAGTATGTGGCCCTTCGGTCTTTATATCTGCCCTGTAACACACCGCTTTTTCTGTTTTTTCCATAATGAAACAGGCTGGAACGGCAAAGGCACGGGCTATGATGCGGAAGGATATTGCGATACTCCCAAGTGCGACTGGGATTTTCGTCATATCGGTCTTATGCACTCCGACGACGAGGGTAAAAACTGGACCTTTGACCGCTGGGTATTGACATCTGAAGAGGTTTGCTTTACAGATACTTTTAACCCCGGTGCAGGAAACGTACTTGGTCAGACAGGGGATGTTTTCTCCTGCGGAAGCGGTGACTTTTCAACCTATATTGATGATGAATACATCTACATATTCTACAACATCATCCGTGCCAACAGAGCAGTTGTAAGCCTTAAAAACGTGGATGTTTATGTTGCAAGAACAAGACGTCGTGAGGACGGTATAATGGGAGACTTTGTGAAATATTATAACGGTGCATTTACAGAGCCCGGTAATTTCGGTAAAGAAACTCCCATTGCATATAACTCATGGCATCCCAGGGTAATTTACCTTGAAAAATATGGGGTTTATCTGATGACCGCATCCTATGCCGATCCCACTGTAACAGAAAAAATGGTAAAGCACGAAACACAGATGCGCATAAGCACGGATTTAGTTAACTGGGGAGAGGTATACGTTCAGGAATATGAAGGTAAGCCCTTCGGAAACCACTATGTGGCATTGGTGTCGGATGATACGGATACACAGCCGAGCTACGCAAAGGGAGACAGAGTTTCCTTCCTTACAAACCACACTGGAACAGATGTTACAAGATATAAAGCACATATTGAATAAATAACTTTACAACAAAGGTATACTGCTGTATAATTAAAGCAGTATACCTTTATTTTTAAGGAGGCATCAGTATGGATAAGAAACGCTTTGAAAATCCCGGCAGTGAATACCGTGCAAAACCCTTCTGGTCCTGGAACGGAAAACTTTCAAAGGAAGAGATTATAAGACAGGTGGATATCCTTCGTGAAATGGGCTTTGGCGGCTATTTTATGCATTCCAGAGTCGGACTTATTACAGAGTATCTCGGAGATGAGTGGTTTGACATAATAAACGCCTGCTCAGAATACGGTGATAAAGTCGGCATGGAAAACTGGCTTTATGATGAGGACCGCTGGCCTTCCGGCACCGCAGGCGGAATTGTTACCGAAAAAAAAGAATACCGCCAGAAATTTATAAGAATGAATAAAGGGCTTACTGATAATGCCTTTATCGCTTTTTCATGCCGTCTTGACGGTGTAAATGTATATGATGTTGAGCCTTATGACAAAGAAAAGGCCAGCGGAAAAGACATAATTTCCTTTGAAATTATCGAAAGACCGACTAGCCCCGAATACAACGGAAATACATACCTTGACACAATGAAAAAGGAAGCAACTGAAGGCTTCATAAATTCCACTCACGAAAAGTATAAAAAATACTGCGGCGAAAAAATCGGAAGCAGTATAAAGGGCATATTTACGGACGAGCCGCACAGAGGCGAGCTTATGATTTCTGTGGTAAGGGACGGTATGGATTATACATTCTGCGCTCCTTACACAGATAATTTCTTTGAAATTTTTAAAGAAAAATGGGGCTATGACTTAAAGGAGCATCTTCCTGAACTTTTCCTTAAAAAGGACGGGGAGGATGTATCAAAGGTTAAGTGGCATTATTCTGAAACTGCGGCATCACTTTTTATTGAAAACTTTGTAAAGCCTATTAGCGATTGGTGTCTTGATAATAATTTAATACTTACAGGTCATCTTCTTCACGAGGATACCCTGGCAGCAGGTGCAATTATGGCAGGCTCACTTATGCGTTGCTATGAGCATATGCAGTATCCCGGTGTTGATATTTTAGGACAGAACAGCCACTATAACATTGTAAAACAGCTTTCCTCCGTTGCACATCAGTGCGGAAAGAAGCATCTTTTGTCCGAGCTTTACGGTGCAACCGGCTGGGACATGCGGATTGAAGATTATAAGAATATGGGCGACTGGCAATCACTTATGGGAATTAACTTAAGATGCCCCCACCTTTCCTGGTACACAATGATGGGTGAGTGTAAGAGAGATTATCCCGCAAGTATATTCTATCAGTCCTCCTGGTATAAGGAATACAAGCATTTAGAAGATTATTTTGCAAGAATAGCATCCTTCTTAGGCGAGGGAGAATCCACAGCGGATGTGCTTGTTATAAGCCCTCTTGAAAGTATGTGGTGTCAGATTTATGCAGGCTGGGGCAGATGGCTTGAAGCAACGGATTCTGCCTGCCTTGAACTTGAAAGAAAATATGCGGATATGTACCGATTCCTTCTTTCAAACAATGTGGAATTTGACTACGGTGACGAGGAAATGCTTGCAAGAATGGCAAGAGTTGAAAACGGCGTAATTAAGTTTGGTAATGCGGAATATAAAAAGGTAATAGTTTCGGGTATGCTTACAATGAGAAGCACAACACTTTCGCTTCTTAAGGAATTTGAGAAGGCGGGAGGAAAAGTTTTTGCTGAGGAGCTTCCTTCGTATATTGACGCCGAAAAGGCAGAAGTTACCCTTGGAAATGCTACGATGGAAGATATACTTTGCGGCCGCAAAGTAACAGCTGATGAGCCTTCAGTATTTTCTGCAGTAAAGAAGTGTGATGACGGAACATATCTTGTTGCCCTTCTTAATATGGATAAAGATGCCGGAAAAACCTTTAACTGCACCTTCCCGGAAGGAAAAGTTACCGAGTGGTGTCCTGAAAGCGGAAAAGTTAAAAATGTAAGCTTTACGGGCGAAATTACCTTAGATGCAGGCGAAATGAAGCTTTTCACCGTTGGCAAGGTATATGATGCAGATGCATCAGACGAAGAAAGCCTTCCTGAAATCACACTTTCCGATGAATTTACATACAAGCTTGATGAGCCTAATGTGCTTGTGGTTGAAAAGGCAAAATGCCTTGCAGAAGGCGAAGAATTTGAGGACGATATCCTCAAAATTGACAGGTATCTCCGTACTAAAGCAGGTATTCCTTACCGTGGCGGAGCGATGTATCAGCCCTGGTACACAGCTAAAAATCCCACGGTGGAATATTTCCCCTTTGAGCTTACATATTCCTTTACCTCCGAGATTGAAACAGAAGGGTACCTCGCCTCGGAATGGGATGAAGCAAAAGTAAACGGAAAAGATGTTACATTTACGGACGGCTGGTGGGTTGACCCTTGCTTCAGAAAAGCAAAAATCAAAATCGAAAAAGGTGTAAACACCGTTACGGTTAAGGGAATCTATACAGAAAAGATAAACCTTGAAGCAGTTTATATCTTGGGTAACTTCGGCGTTTATGACGGAGTTATAAAAGAAGCCCCTGAAAAAATCACCTATGGCGATATAACAACTCAGGGCTTTATGCTCTACGGCGGAAAAATCACCTATATCTTCGATCAGAAGGTAGAAGAAAAATCAAACCTTACTTTAAGTTCTATGGGAAATGCTTCTGCAATCCGCGTAAACGGAAAGGTCCTTGCCTGGAAGCCCTACAAGGTAACGGTTGAGCCTTGCGAAAAGATAGAAATCGAGCTTGCTCTGACAAGAAGAAATACCTTTGGGCCCCTGCACAGAACTCCCTTCAGAAAGGGTGGCGGTCCCGATGGATTTGTGACCTGTAATAATGCGTGGAGCGATGATTTTGTTACAATGCCCTGCGGCCTTGAAAAATAAAATGAAAATCCCTGAAGCTATTGGTTCAGGGATTTTTTGTATTCACTCGGGGACATTCCCGTCTCGATTTTAAAGTGCTTGTAAAATGTGTTCATATCACGATAGCCTGCTTCTTCGGCAATTTCCGTAATGGGACGGTCTGTGGCGGAAAGCACTCCGCAGCAAAGGTTAATTCTGAGGCCTCTTAAATAGTCAGTAAAGGTCTTGCCGGTTACAAGCTTGAATCGCCTGGAAAGATACTGACGGCTCATGCCTTCCTTTTCTGCAAACTTGTTTATGGAAAGGTCCGGCACCTTTATGTTTTCCTTTCCGTACTGCAAAACTCTCAGTATCAAATCGTCACGGGATTTTACATCCCTGTCTGTGATCTGTCGCATAGCATGGATTATTATTTCATTTAAGTGGCTTCTTAAAATTTCCTCGCTTCCGATGTCTGAAGTATCATATTCCTTGATCATATCTTCAAGGAGGTTTCTTATCCTTTTCTGCTTGTCGTCCTTAAAAACAAAGCGCCCCGGGTCTGCATTAAGCATACCTTTCAGAAAATAAAAGGGATGCGAGGCTAAGCATTCGCCTAAATCACGGCAGGAATCAAGCATAGGATTTAAGAAACGGGGAAGAAAGGCACAGTTTATTATGTAGGCGGTTTTTCCCGAATGCAGCTTGTACTGATGAACATCGTCATAGTTTACAAATATAAA
>JAUNRD010000084.1:282-7384 GCA_030535815.1 Clostridia bacterium | reverse complement strand
AGTCTCCAGGATGATAAAATCATCAGTATACCGAAAATTTTGCTTACATATTTTACGGGCATTTTCTTAAGAAGATATGCCCCGAGTGCTCCGCCCACAGCACCCGATATACCTGCGGTTACGGCGGTACTTACGTCCACATTTCCCTTTATCCCATATGTGAAAATGCTGACTACTGAAAAGGCAAGAATTGCCATAACCGTTGTGGCGTGGGCTTTCTTTTTTTCTGTTTTAAGCATCGTAGTAAGAGCCAAAACAGATATTACTCCGCCCCCTGCACCGAAAAGTCCGTTTACAAATCCTGCTACTATTCCCGTCAAGATAAGCTTAAACATCAAATCACCTTTTTTATTATGCGATAAATTGCCGTTATTATACAAAAAAGCCAAAGACTTTCGTCTTTGGCTTTTTAATTATTTTTCTATGGTTATTTCCTGAGTTTCTCCGTTCCAGGATACTTTGTAGCCCAGATGCTCCGATACAAAACGAAGCGGAATAAAGGTTCTGGAATTTTTAATTTTCGGAACTACGGGGAGAGTATATCTCACCATTCCGTATTTTGGATTTTCAACGTATACCAGATTGTTCTGAATCTGCATCTCTATTCTTCCCGATTTTGTCACAACGGTAATTTCTTCACTTTCACCCTTCCAGGTAATCTCCGCTCCCATTTCTTCAAGCAAGCCTCTTAAAGGAATTAATGTAGAGCTTGACGCCGCATCAATAAACGGAGCAACGTCCATCTTCTTATCATAGGTTTTCTCGCCCTTTGTAACCTTTATGGTTTTGTCCCCTATCTTAAGAACATATTTTTCTGCTTCCATAGTATTTTCAGCATCAAATTCCGCTTTGGTCTGATAGAAGGTAATATCTGCACACGCCGCTCTTGACGCATTAGCCTCAATAACGCTGAATTTTACATAGCGTGCCGTTACGGGAGTTTCAAATTTCACCGTTCTTATTTCAAGCGAAGGCTTCCATTCGTATTCTGTATGGATGCATTCAAAATTTTCTCCGTCTTTGCTTACTTCAACCTCGTATGCCTTCCACGCTCCGTGCATATCGTTTGTATTTCTGGGAGTATAGGAAAACGCCGATATCCTTCTTTCCTTTTTCATATCAATGGTAAATTCCCAGGGCGACGGTGCAACAGATATACCTTCCGTCTGCCAGAAGGTCTGAGCACTGTCATCAATGATGTTTCCGGCATTGTAGCCAAGCCAGAAAGGTACGTCCGATTCTATGGAAAATCCGTCCTTGCTTATGGGATAGAGCTTTGTTTCCTCTTCATATTTTACATAATCGGAGATAGAAATGGTTTCTGCTCCCTCCTTTGCAGGGAGAAAATCAAATTCTGCCGCTGTTCCCACGCCTGCCGACTGTACTATTTTTATCTGAAATTTACGTACGTTTAAGTTTGATACAAATTCAGCCGTTTTAAGACCGGCGGATGCATCAAGAGCCCAGTCCTTGATTTTTATAAGTTCTCCGTCCAAAGTTTCCGATGCATAAAGTTCCGCTTTATCAAAGCGTCCTGACGCTGCATCCTGTCTCGGAAGATAGGTAAATCCAGAAATCAATACATTTTCCGGAAAAGTAACCGTGATATAATAAGGAGGAGACTCCTTCCATGTTACAACGCCGTTTTCATGGGTGTAGTTTGAATGCCAGTAAGTTGCCGCATCTCCGTCAAAAGCACGCATATGAAGACCTTCTCTTATCACAGAAGAAGCCTCAATTGTCCACGAAGTTTTATCTTCTAAAACAGTTTTGGGTTTATCTTCTTTTACGACAACTCCGCTTCCGAGAAATTCAACTTCCGCCGCAGAACCAAATCCGCCCCTTCCTTTGTTTACGGAAATTTTTATTGCCTTATATACTCCCTTTTTAACATTGGTAGTAACGCTTTCACGGTTAGACGAAATATTGTAGCTTTCCTTTCCTATTTCCTCAAAATCAGTTCCGTTAACCGAGCCGTAAAACACCGCTTCTTCCCAGTTTCCGGCAGAAGATTCGCCCGATGCAGCCTGGCGGGGGACATAACGGATTGCGCCGATTTCAAGTCCTTTTCCAAAGTCCACGTTTATTATATAGGGCGGTGCATCTTTATGAGTAATTGTCGAGCCCTCCGCCGTATATTTTGTGTGCCACATAGTATCATAATCACCGTCAAAGACTTTCTCTATACCGAGCTTTGGTGATATTTCGCTGTTTACGCTGACAACCCATCCGTCGTTTTTATAAACCTCCTCGGCAAAGGAAGGCACAAATACTGAAAGCGATAACAGCATTGCAATTGCAAGTATTAAGCTTAAATTCTTTTTCATCTTTTGCTCCTCCTTTATTTAAGATATCCGATTGCGTTATTTACTGCCGCTTCGTTTGCATTGCCAAATCTTGAAAGTACATAATATCCGTCTTTTACACTTACGGTATATCCGAAGCAGTCCGCAAAATATGTTACGGGAAGCCATACTCTGCCCTCTGTTATCTTAACAGGACTTGTAAGTTTTGCCGGTGCGCCGTTTATTTTAACCTCGAAGCTTCCCGGAGTGGTATAGGTAAACTTATAGTCTTTTATTTCTCTGTCCTTTAAGTAAAATGCTTTTACGCGTACAATGTTCTCAATTGCATCGTATTCCACCTTGGATTCGCCGTACATTGCTTCAAGCAATACATCAGAAGGCACATAAAGCGTACCGTTTTCTTCGATGGGCGCAATTCTTATATCAGGCTCGTAAACATACTGGATTCCGCCGTCTACGATAAATTTTCTGCTTCCCGGTTTTAATATAACAGTATCTTTAAGTGCTTTTCTTGTTTCATTGTCAAGGGCTTTTTGTTCAATTTCGGTATATACATAGTTAAAGCGTCCCATAGGTGCTGAATTACCGTAAACATATAAATCAAGAAGGTTTCCGCTCTTTATCTCCCCTGCAGAATCAACCCACTTAAACTCCATATCAACTGTGCCGGTAAGAGATAAATCACTTCGCTTTATCTTTGCCTGCAAAGCATTTCCCGAAACGGTATATTCTGCATCAGAAAGCTTTATCCAGGCTCCGTTTTCCCACTTTTCAAGCACGCCCTTGCTTCTTCCGAAGGCATAATCATAACCTTCCCAGCCCGTTGCATAGTTACGGTCGGAATTTATGTAAAGATGCATAAATTCTTCGGTGTTTTCAATTATGTCAGCTAAAGTTTCAACGTAGAAATAAAGATACTCGGAATCCTTTGAAACCTTTGATTCCATCATCACATTTACGGGCTTTGAAATATAGGTATATTCTCCGCTTCCCTGTGATTTTGCATTTCTTTCATAATCGCTTCTGTCGTTTATGAACAAAGGTATAACGCTTTCCCACTGGCTTAACTCGCCTGCCAGATCAATGGTCTTGTCAGCACTTGCCAAAGGCGCAGGGCGGACACCCTTATACTTTCGGCAGAAATCAACCAGAAGATTGTAATAATCATCGCCGAGCACTCCTTTTGAAGGCTCGAAATCACGGCTGTTTTCATCGTCATAAGTGTCAACAAAGCTGTTTACAAAGCCGTTATAAACTCTGTTTCTTATCGCAGTATATTCGTTCCATCCGTCAACGTAAATAAATGCAGGATCGGTGTCAAGTGCCTGAGCTGCCTGTTCACGGAAGAAAGTTGCACTTCTTGCATTATTCAAAGTGTAGTCTTCGCCAAATGCCTCGGAATATCCTCTTCCCTTTGTATAGGGATCGGATGCAAGACCAACTCCCGAATATCCGTATACATAGGAGTGATTGATGGAAGCACCAACAACCATTGCCTCAACTCTGCCGTCATCCCTCTTTTTGCCCCAATGATGCAAGGGATAATTTTCAAGCCAGTTCCATTGCGGTGTTGCCTTTGATAAGTCCTGTCCGTGTTCACGGCTTCCGTTTCTTCTGAAATTAACGTTTGCAAAAATTTCAGCAAGAAGCCTTACTTCTTCAGAATCCGACTTGTTCACATACTGCTCCACTTCCTCATATCCGCATCCGCAGATTAAGGGCTTACCTTCCCAGTAAAAGACTAAATCCTTATAGGAAGGATCGTTTATAAGGTTGAACCAGAGCGCCTTTATGGTTTTTACCTCTTCCTTGGGATTAAATAAATATGCGCTTATCTTGGGAGCATTTATTCCATCCTCCCTGGCATCGTGAAATGCCTTCATCATCATTCGCTGTGCCTTGATGTAAGTCATATCAAGATTTGTGTAGTCGTAAAAAATCACGTCAACCCCGGCGTTGGCAAGCCACTGGGCGTGACGGCGGTATACAAAGTAGTCGTAGCTTTGATAAAAGCCTAAAAGAGGCTCATCCCAATAGCATATGGTATTTGCCCAGGCCGGGTGCGAATAGTTATACTGCGAATCGGGATTTTCCTTTATAACCTTGCTTATTACAACAGGCGTACCAGAAGGATTGGTGTGCCAGTCCCAGTACATTATGCCGACAAAGCGATCTCCTTCCTTGACGCCTCCTGTCTCGGAATAATCCGCCACGCGGCGACCAAGGCTGTCCGTTGCCGCCCAGGTATCAGAGAAGTTGTCAACTATGGCAGAATCCGGCACGGGAGAAACCCTTACCGTGTTGTCGGAAAATGTATTTAAGGTTATTTTTTTAATTGTAATATAATTGTCCTTTGCATAGGTTGCACAGAAATAAAGGTCAGCAATTCCCTTTGTCTCTTTTATGTCGGCGGTAAATAACTTCGCTTCATCGTCGTTTATTACAACATACCCAAGCAACTCTCCCTGCTTTCCGCCCTTTTTAATCGCCACAGCTTCTCCGTTTGAGCCGTAGGCCAAAATGCAGTCAGCTTCAATAGTGACAGACTTTATTCCGGTTAAATCCACATTTTTAAAACCGAAAAAGTCCCCCTGATTGAAATACGCCCCTGTCGAAGAAAATTTAAGGCTTTCTGCCTTGTAGTCGGCACTTGTTGGATTAAGCACCTTTCCTTCTGCGTTTGCGGTAAATATAACGCCCGAAAGCATTACAAGCACCAACATAAAGCAAATACATTTTTTCATTTATACCACCTCATATTTAAGTATACCATACGGGCATTTACCGGACAATAAATTTTTCACAACAAAATATATAAATTTCAACACAAGCCTTGACCAAAATCCATTTTTATCCTATAATAATAAAAAAAGCTTTTACACTTTTCAAAACAAAAGGAGTGGTAATATGACCAAAATGCATATGCAAAAATCTGTAACAGATACGATTAATACATCCTTTATAATAGAAAGCGAAAAAGGCTTACTGGTTGTTGACGGCGGCTTTGCCACAGAATGCGAAAACCTTTATGCAAAATTAAAAGAACTCGGCGGTCATGTTACCGGCTGGTTTTTAACCCATCCCCATACAGACCACGTAAACTGTCTTCGCGAAATGATTAAAACCCATTTGGGCGATATAAAAATAGATATGCTTTACTATAACTTCCCGTCGGTCGAGATTATGAACGAATATATCCCCGAAGGAGGAGAAAACGGTGACTGGCTTCAGGGCTTTTACGATGATATCGCCCCTGCCGCCATCCCCCATATGACTACCCATATGGGGGACGAATATTCCTTCGGCGATGTTACGGTCAAGGTTTTGAGAGAGCATAATGATTCTACTCCCAACAATTTCAGCAATAATTCCAGTACAGTTTTCCGCTTTGAAACCGAAAACTCAAGCGTTATCTTCTTAGGCGATTTGGGAATTGAAGGCGGCGAGCATTTACTTTCCGTAGCTCCTCCCGCGCTTCTTAAAGCCGACTTCTGTCAGATGGCACATCACGGACAGTCGGGCGTTCTTAAAAACGTTTACGAAGCGATAAATCCCGATTACTGCCTCTGGTGCACACCCACCTGGCTCTGGGATAATAAAGGCCCCGGAGGATATGATACCGGCAAATACAAAACCGTTATCGTCCGTGGCTGGATGAGCGAAATCGGTGGTATGAAAAAGCATTATATAATGCAGGAAGGCCCTTTTGACATTGAGCTGTAATAAAAAAACATCCTGAAGGAAAAGCCTTCAGGATGTTTTTATCATTCTTCAGTTTTATCTTCTGTTTCAGAAGTTTCTGCTATAACTTCTATTTCATCAGGAATCTGACAAGGCTCACAAGCTACAGCTTCTTCAGCACTCTCATATCCCTTGTCCATGCATTTAACCAGGCAGATAGGTCCTGCTAATGGCACAAGGAAGTATAAAACAATATATTTAAGAGCTTTTTCAGGAACCGTTGATTCAAAGGTTTTATATGTGCATATAACAGAAAGCATACTGTATACCGATATTACAACGGCAAAAACAATGATTCCTATATATGAAATCAAGAATGACGTAACATCGACATCATAATAACTGTAATCAAAGTTCATCGCCATTTTAAAAATATTCACCAGAAACATACCGTAGGACACTGCAAAGCCTGCTGCTCCTGTAATACAAAGGGTTAAAAGTGCTTTATGCCACGGCCTGTCGTGACCGTTTCTCCTATCGTATTCATTTGCAATTCTTCCGATAATCCAGGAATTTGCAACAGGAATCCATGAAAGCCACGCATTTGCAATACCTCTTCTTTTTGCAATTTTGTAATATGCCAGCGATGAAAGTATGTAGCTTACAATGGCAATCCCAAAAATCACAAGATATAAAAGTATAACAATACCGCCCCATAACATAGCCTCAGTTCCCATTGCAGAATTTGTTGCATAACTCATAAAAATACCTCCTCTATTTCTTTTTTACATAATATCATATATATTGTATAAAATCAAGCTCAAAACAAAAAAAGTGGATATAAGTCCACTTTTATTTGTTTTCAAGATTAAATTTCTTTCTGAATCTTTCTACACGACCGCCTGTATCAACAAGCTTCTGCTTTCCTGTGTAGAAGGGATGGCACTTGGAGCAGATTTCAACTGTGATGTTTTCCTTTGTGGAACCTGTTTCGATTACTTCGCCGCAAGCACACTTGATTGTTGTCTGCTTATAATCAGGATGAATTCCTTCTCTCATTTACGTTCACCTCTCGTTCATTTGCGCCGTCGGATTTTGCCGACAGCCTATTACCG
>JAUNRD010000084.1:0-272 GCA_030535815.1 Clostridia bacterium | reverse complement strand
GAACTTTTTTCAAAAATATAAAAAAATATTTAAAGGGGCACATCACGTGCCCCTTTTGCACGCTTTTTATTAAAGAATTTCCTTTATCCAGCCCTTGGGAGCTTCTATTCTGCCCATCTGGATGCCTGTCAATGTATCATAAAGCTTCTTGGTGATTTCGCCCATTTCGCTCATACCGCTGGGGAATGCGATTTCCTTGCCGTGGTCAACAATTTTACCAACGGGAGAAATAACAGCTGCTGTTCCGCAAAGACCGCACTCAGCAAAGTCTT
>JAUNRD010000503.1 GCA_030535815.1 Clostridia bacterium | reverse complement strand
GCAGAGGCTTATAGCCTCAGTGCAAACCACCCGTTTGACGGGTGGTTATGATTTAAGGAGGAATTTTTATGGAAGAAAATAAAATGATTTGCTCTGTTTGCGGAGCTATAGGAACGGAAGATAGCCTTTATAGCTTTGACGGACGACTTTATTGTGAGGATTGCCTTGATGAAGAAACTATTGTCTGCGAAAACTGTCAGGAACGAGTACGAAGAAACGATGCTTTTGTTGAAGATGGTTTTGCTCTGTGCAACAATTGCTATGATAACTATTACAGTCATTGTGATGGATGCGGAAGACTCATACATAATGATGATGCATATTACGAAGACGATTCTGATTTTGCCTATTGCAGAGAGTGCTATGAAATGAGAAAGAGAAGACCCATTAAAGGCTACAGCTATAAGCCTGAACCGATATTCTACGGTTCAGGTGATTTATTTTTCGGAGTTGAGCTGGAGATTGACAAAGGCGGAGAGGAACACGAAAACGCCGAGATTTTGCTTAATATAGCAAATAAAGATGGAGAAAGGATATATTGCAAGCATGACGGGTCTATAACTGATGGATTTGAAATAGTATCTCATCCTATGAGCCTTGAATATCATATGAAAAATATGAATTGGAAGGAACTGTTCAGTAAAGCTATAGAGCTTAATTACCGTTCCCATAATACATCAACCTGCGGACTACATATTCATTGCTCCCGTGCTGCTTTCGGAAATACTTTTGAGGAACAGGAAAAGGTTGTTGGAAGAATGGTATTCTTCGTAGAAAGACATTGGAACGAGCTTGTGAGATTCAGCAGAAGAACGCTTGAAACCCTCGGGCGTTGGGCTTCAAGATATGCAACGATTTCCCCTACCACAGAAGAAACCTATGAAAAAGCAAAGGGTAGATACATGGGTAGATATATGGCAGTTAATCTTGAAAACAGCGATACTGTGGAAATTAGATTGTTCAGAGGTACACTCAGATACGAAACCTTCATAGCAGCATTACAGCTTGTAGGTGAAATCTGCGACTGTGCAATAAATATGACGGACAGAGAAATGGAAGAAATGTCCTGGCTTGATTTTGTTCAGCGAATATCCGAGGACAAAGCTGAACTTATAAATTATCTTAAACTTAAAAAACTTTACGTTAATGATTCTGTAGAAGAAAGCGAGGAAATGTAATGTGCGGTCTTTTTGGATTTCTTAATTACAGCGAGAATAGAATTAAGGATATTTCAAAACTTACTAAATCTCTTTCGGAGCAATCTGCCATAAGGGGGACAGATGCAACAGGAGTTGCGTTTAATTACAAGAACGGCATCAGTATATTAAAGGAAGCTAAATCAGCGTACAGGTTTGACATCAAACATTCGGACGATGTTTGCGCGTTGATAGGGCATACAAGACATTCAACACAAGGAACGGAAAAACTAAATTACAACAATCATCCCTTCTTCGGGAGATGCGGAGGAAGAAAGTTTGCCTTGGCACATAACGGGATTCTGCATAATGATAAAGAATTAAGAAAAACCTTAGAACTTCCCGAAACCAAAATTGAGACGGATTCATATGTAGCGGTACAGCTCATAGAGAGCCAAAACCGGTTTGATTTTGACAGCATCAAATATATGTCTGAACTTACCGAGGGGAGCTTCAGTTATTCTATCCTTGATGATGCGGATAACATCTG
>JAUNRD010000083.1 GCA_030535815.1 Clostridia bacterium | reverse complement strand
TTTTTCTGAGCGCCTCAACGGATTCGCATACCGGCGGTGCATCGTAAACGCTGCGCCTTAGGGAAGAATAACATAAAGCCTTACAGATACTATCCCGTCCATAAGCCTCACTTTTTCTGAAAAAAGTGAGGCTTTTTTATTGACTAAACAAGGGCTGTGTAGTATAATTATCCTTGTAAAAATAAAGGGGAGGGTTAACATGAATAAGACTTATACTCTTAAAGCTGAAAACTCCGGCTCGTGAGTTTTCTCCCATGCCTTTCTGGTTTTTAAACGATGACGTCACCGATGAGGAAATTATCCGTCAGCTTACTGACTTTAATGCTCACGGTGTAAACGGCGTTGTACTGCACCCCAGAATCGGCGTGCCGGAATCAATTCAGTATTTATCCGATAAATTTATGCACTTTATGAAGGTTGCTGTGGAAAATGCCGCACGCCTTGATATGAAGGTTATTTTATACGATGAAGCAATGTATCCTTCGGGAAGTGCACACGGCTTGGTTGTTGCCTCAAATCCCAAGTTTGCATCCCAGGCAATTATCCTTGCCGATAATACCGACGAAGGAAAGCTTATATGTAAAACCGAAAGCGGAAAGTACATAATGCAGGTTGAAAGTAAGGGTAAAATCCGTGGTATTCACTTCGGTGAGGACGACGGACAGCCGAATGCTCCTTTGGCTTCAGACCTTCTTAATCAGGAATCTGTTAATAAGTTTATTGAGCTTACCCACGAGCGTTATTATGCCGAGGTTAAGAAATACTTCGGAAACACCGTAATCGGCTTCTTCACCGACGAGCCTTCATCCCTCGGAAGAGGTGCGAGAAGAGGATGCTTCCCCTGGACGTGGGGTTTTGAGGATGTAATAACCTCTCTCGGCGGAAAACTTTCCGACCTCGAAGGTCTTTATACAGGTGAAAATAACGAAACCATCGAAATTTATAAAAAGGCACTTTTCGACCGTGAAAATGATATTTACTATAAGAGTCTTTCCACCTGGTGTGAAAACCACGGCATCGCTCTTATGGGACATCCTCACAAGGGTGACGATATCGAGTGTGAAAAGTACTTCCACGTTCCCGGGCAGGACATCGTTTTAAGATGGATTGCTCCCGAAAAGGGCGGTCTTTCGGGCGGCAATGAATCTGCTCAGGGTAAGTGTTCTGCCGATGCCGCAAGAGTAATGGGACGCAGAAGAAACTCCAACGAGTGCTACGGTGCCTGCTGCAAGGATAACATTCCCTGGAACTTTAACGGCGGTGATCTTAAGTGGTATACCGACTGGCTGGGTGTAAGAGGTGTAAACTTCTTCATTCCTCACGCTTTCTACTACAGCGTAACAGAAAGAAGAAAGGACGAGCGTCCCCCGGATGTAGGACCCAACAATATCTGGTGGAAACACTTTGACACCATCGCAACTTATATAAAGAGAATTTCCTGCCTTATGACAGATTCGAAAAATGCCACAAAGGTGGTTGTTCCCTGCAAAAACCGTGAGCTTTCCATTGACGAGGTTGCTCCTCTTTATGAAAATCAGGTGGAATTCAACTATGTTCCCGAAAGCTTCATAACAGAGGAAAATGTATCGGGCGGCGTTCTTACAATCGGTGAAAACAGCTACGAATATGCTTACTGCGATAAAAACGGGGTTCTTCCCACATTAAAGCAGGCAAAGGATATTTCGGAAATCCCCGAAAGAACGGTTTATCTTGATAAACCCTTTAAGGATTTACGTGCAACCCACATTATAAAGGACGGCGTTGACGTATTCTTCTTTACAAACGAGGGCGAAGAAGAAATTTCGGCAAAGGCCAAAATAGATGCGGCAGGACAGCTTGTTGCAATGGATTTCTGGAAAGGTACGGTTAAGGAAATAAGCTGCAAAACTGTGGGCGATAAGACAGAATTTAATCTTAACTTAAAGCGCCGCGAAAGCATCGCAATTTTAGTTGACGAAGAAAAGGAAGCAAAGGAATTTTCAGAAGAAGCAAAGGTTTACGTAAATCCCGCTTTCACTCTGGTTTCCGATGACGAAGAAAACTTTGTAAAGAGCTATGAAGCTAAAATTACGGTAGAAGAAACAGAAAACGTATACCTTAAGGTAACGGGTGAAGAAATGGCAGAATGCTTTGTAAACACCAATTTCTGCGGCTTCAGCCTCTGGAACGAGCACGAATTTTACTTAACGCCTCTCCTTAAGAAGGGCGAAAATACAATTATGATAAAGATGACGGGAAGCGCAGTAAACCGCTTTACCGATCACCGTTTTGAATACGGCCTTATGTGAGGGATTTTTATGGAAAAGCTTCTCGATAAAACAGACTATGCCATTCTATCCTGTCTTAAGAAAAATGCAAGGATGAAGGCATCCGACATCGCCAAGGAAATTAATCTTTCCGTTTCCGCCATTTTAGAGCGAATAAGGAAGATGGAGAGTGCGGGGATTATCGAATCCTACACAATTACCCTTAATCAGAAAATTTTAGGTAACGACCTTATTGCAATGATGGATGTAAGCTTAGAGCATCCTAAGTTTTACGACAGCTTCGTTGAAATGATTAAAAAGAGCGAGCATATCCAGTCCTGCTATTATTTAACGGGCAAGCACGATTTTCTCCTTAAGATATTGACGGATTCCTCCGACAGCCTGGAGCGTATTCACAGAGAGATAAAGAGTATGGAGGGTGTAGGTGCAACGGAAACACACTTTGTGTTAAAGTCTGTTAAAAATGAAATTGCATCAATCCCCGGCTCAGATGAGCTAATACAGTTAAAGTAAGAAGGTCGTTATATGACAAAACGCATATGTGCCGTAGTTAATACTGCGGCACTTCTCCATAATCTGGAAGAAGTAATAAAAAAGGCAAATGGCAAGGATGTGGTTGCCGTAATAAAGGCTGATGCCTACGGTCACGGAGCTAAAAAAGCGGCAGAAATTTATGAGGACTATGCCAAAATGTACGCCGTTGCCACAAGCGATGAGGCATTGGAACTCAGAAGTGCCGGCACAAAAAAGGATATTTTAATCCTTGCACCGGTACCGAAAGAGGATATGGCAAAGCTCATTGAAAAAGGAATAATCCTTACAGTTTCTGATTTTGAAGGAGCAAAAACGGTTGCTGTGGAAGCGGTAAAGGCGGGGAAGGATGCAAGAATCCACGCGGCAATTGATACCGGAATGAGCCGCATAGGCTTTTTCCCGAACAAGGAAACTCTCTGGGAATTGAAGGAGATAAAGAGGCTTCCCCATATTTCTCTTGAAGCGATTTTTACCCATTATGCAAAGGCGGACGAAAAGGATAAAACTTCGATGAATCTTCAGACGGAAAGATTTTCATCCTTTGCGGAAAAGCTTAAAAAGGAGCTTCCTGATATAAAATTGCACATAGCCAACAGCGCAGGCATTATGGAGCAGGATGAAAAATACGGAGATTACGTAAGGGCGGGTATCGTTTTATACGGGCTTTATCCATCCGATGAGGTGAATAAAACTGCTCTCCGTCTTATTCCCGCACTTAGTTGGAAGAGCAGAGTTTCTTCAGTGAGATATGTTGAAAAGGGCGAGGGCATAAGCTATGGCCACACTTATGTTGCAGAAGAAAGAATCCGCGTCGCAACCGTATCCTGCGGCTATGCCGACGGTTATCCCAGGCTTCTTTCAAATAAGGGCAGAGTATTGATAAACGGAGTAAGCTGTAAAATCCTCGGAAGAGTGTGTATGGATCAGTTTATGGTAGATGCATCGAAGGTTGATGCAAAGGTTGACGATGAGGTTATATTGATCGGCAAAAGCGGATTTGAAGAAATCACCGCAGACGAAATTGCCCGCCTTACAGGTACCATAAATTATGAGGTCGTATGCGATATAGGAAAGAGAGTGCCCCGCGTTTATGAATAAAGTGACAAAATGACATATATAAGCGACATATTGCCATGGAAATTATATTTCCATGGCTTTATAATTACATATAAAGGAGGCGTTTTTATGGCAATTATTTATGATGAAGTAAATAAGATATTTAATCTGCAAACCGAAAATTCAAGCTACATAATGGGCGTGGTGTACGATAAATATCTTGTGCACATCCACTACGGTAAAAAGCTTAATTATACCTCGGGCGTGTCAGATATGCTTGGCTTTTCCGTTAACCGTGGCGGAAGCATTTCGCCTTTTGATTACGGAAACGAGGGCCTTGGAAACATCTGTCTTGACACTCTTCCTCAGGAGTATGCCACCTACGGCTCGGATTTAAGAGAGCCTGCCTTCCACGCGGAATACTCCGACGGCACAAGCTACACAAAGCTTTTATATAAGGGATACAGGATTTATAAGGGAAAAGAGAGAATCAAAGGTCTCCCTGCGGTTTACACCGAGGAGGGGGATAAGGCGGAAAGCATAGAGATAGAGCTTTATGATGAACTTAAAAAGCTCACGGTTATGCTTACATATGCTGTGCTTCCCGAATTTGATGCAATAAGCCGCCGTGTTACTGTTATAAACAATTCCGATTGTGACATAAAACTTAAAAAGGTTATGAGTACAGCAATTGACTTTAACAACGATAAGTACAACATGACCACGTTAAACGGCTCCTGGGCGAGGGAACGCCATATAGAAAGAGTGCCGCTTCATAAGGGTGTTCAGGGTGTTGATTCAAAGCGCGGAGCATCGGGACACCGTCATAATCCCTTTATTATGCTGTCGGGGCTTGATGCAACGGAAGACTACGGCGAGGCATACGGCTTTTCCCTGGTTTACAGCGGAAACTTTGAAGCTAAAGCCGAGGTTGAATACAACAACGCCACAAGAGTTTTAATGGGCATAAATTCCTTTGACTTTTCCTGGCTTCTTGCTCCCGGCGAAGTATTTTACTCTCCCGAAGCTATAATGGTTTATTCATCCGCCGGCATCGGCGAAATGTCAAGATGCTACCACAAAATGTACAGAACACGCCTTTGCCGCGGTAAATACCGCGATTCTGTACGCCCGGTGCTTATAAACGTATGGGAAGCAGTTTACTTTACCTGCAATGAAGAAAAGATACTTGCAATTGCCGAAAAGGCAAAGGATGTGGGAATTGAGCTTTTAGTGCTTGATGACGGATGGTTCGGAAAGAGAGATTCCGACAACTGCTCCCTTGGCGACTGGGTAGTATACAAGGAAAAGCTCCCCTCGGGAATAGACGGTTTGGCAAAGAAAATTAATGATATAGGATTAAAATTCGGCCTATGGTTTGAGCCTGAAATGATTTCGCCCGACTCTGACCTTTACAGGGCGCATCCCGACTGGTGCATACATATTAAGGGAAGAGGAAGAGGTCTTGGAAGGCAGCAGCTTATACTTGACTTTTCAAGGGACGAGGTCTGCGACTATATAATCGATGCTGTGGCAAAGGTTTTATCCTCTGCTTCCATCAGCTATGTTAAATGGGATATGAACAGAAATATGTCGGAAATCGGAAACGAGGTGCTTACTGCCGATAGACAGAGGGAGCTTCCCCACAGATATATGCTGGGATTATATCGTGTACTCCAGACCCTTACAGACCGTTTCCCAGATGTACTTTTTGAAGGCTGTGCAGGCGGTGGCGGAAGATTTGACCCCGGTATGCTTTACTACTTCCCGCAAATCTGGGCAAGTGACGATTCCGATGCCATTGAAAGGCTCTATATCCAGGAAGGAACGGCGCTGGTTTATCCCGTATCAACTGCGGGCGCTCACGTTTCTGCCGTTCCCAATCATCAGGTGGGAAGAACAACGCCGCTTCACACAAGAGGTAACGTGGCAATGACAGGCCAATTCGGTTATGAGCTTGACTTAACAAAGCTTTCTGAGGATGAACTTAACGTAATAAAAAATCAGGTTGCAACCTATAAGGACTTCGGAACAAAGATAACAGATGCGGCGCTTTATCGCTTGAAGAGCCCCTTTGACGGAAATATCGCCGCCTGGGAATTTTTGTCCGAAGAAAAGGACTTTGCAGCAGTTATGGTTGCCAACAAGCTTGGTATTCCTTCTGCGCCCAATGAATTTATAAAGCTTAAAAATCTGATACCCGATGCAGAGTACAGGGAAAGAACAACGGGGAAGGTTTACAGGGGAGAATTTCTTGAAGCTGTGGGAATTGCCTATGCACCCTCAAGGGATTTCAACTCGGTAATGCTCGTGTTTGAAAAAATTTAATATAAAAGCAGGCTTTTGTTTACAAAAGTCTGCTTTTTATGTTTGACATAAAGGTGACAATGTGGTAAAATGGAAAATGGTAGAAAAGGGGAGTGATGTAAATGAAACTCATAAATTGGATTTCATCACTCATATTTCCTCCAAGGTGTGCCTCCTGCCTTAAGGTAATGGGAAAGCGCACTGTGTTTTGCGGAAAATGTATGCCGGAAATTCCTTTTATTGATGGCATCACCTGCGAAAAATGCGGAATTTCCCTTTCGGCAGATTTCCCTTCTCCCATCTGCGGAAGATGTCGCGAGAGAAACTTTCACTTTGATAAAAATATTCCGCTTATCGAGCATTTCGGGCGAGGAAGAGAAGCCGTGCTCAATATGAAATATAAAAGTCATCCTGTATTAAAGGATTTGGCTCTTCTCATGGCAAATCGCATTATGGCGTCGGGTGAAGAAGTTGACGAAATAACCTTCGTGCCGATGACTAAAAGAGAAGAACGGAAAAAAGATATACATATAACATACTTTCTTTCGAGAGAAATTGCCCGCCTTACGGGAATAACGCATAACGAACTGCTGTATAAAACAAGGGAAACTAAAAAGCAGAAAGAACTTACGGAAAAGGGCCGCATTGAAAATGTAAGAGGGGCATATGAGGTTTGTGGAGACGTAAAGGGCAAAAGGATACTTCTTATTGATGACGTTTTTACAACCGGCGCAACTATGGATGAATGCTCAAAAGTATTAAAAAGAGCGGGCGCTGCCGGGGTTTTCTCTGCCACGGCAAGTATCCGCGACAGGGAGTAAATATGATAGATATGCATTCTCACATTCTTCCGGCAATAGATGATGGGGCTAAGGACGTAAATGAAGCTCTTGCTATGCTTAAGGATGTGTATGAAAAAAAATGCAGCGTGGTCATTGCAACACCTCATTTAAGGGCATATTCCGAAGAAGAAATTGAACAGGCTCTTGAAATGAGAAATAAAGCTTATGAAAATGTCGTGAGTGAGGCAAAACGGCAAGACGTCGTAATCCCTGAAATAAAGCTGGGATTTGAAGTTTTTCTTGACAAGGATATTACAGTTTTTCCTTCGTTCAGAAAGCTTTGCATTGAGGGAACTGATGCTATGCTTGTTGAAATGCCGATGCATCACTGGGATGCTTTTACACTGTCCCGTATCGACAGCCTTAAAGAAAATGGAATTATTCCCATAATTGCACATCTTGACAGATACATAG
>JAUNRD010000502.1 GCA_030535815.1 Clostridia bacterium | reverse complement strand
GTGGCAAGAGCCGCACCCAAGCCCGAAATATGTGTTAAAATCTGCTTAGTTGCAGTGTTTACATTCACGCCAACCAAGTTCACGCAGCTCTCGACAACAGTGTCGAGCCTATCCTTTAACTTTGTCTGGTCCACACTATGCTGATACTGCCCCACTCCTATCGAACGCGGCTCAATTTTCACAAGTTCCGAAAGTGGGTCAATCAATCGTCGGCCGATAGACACTGCGCCACGCACCGTAACATCTTCGTCGGGAAACTCCTCGCGAGCCACGCTTGAAGCAGAATATACCGAAGCACCATCTTCGTTCACTACAAATATTTGCGGCGACAAGCCCAGTCGGCGGATAAATTGTTCCGTTTCGCGTCCCGCAGTTCCGTTACCTATCGCAAAAGCCTGAATATCATAATCATTCACAAACTTTTCGATAATTGCAGCCGCCTCTTCTCTGTTATTTTGTGGCGGATGGGGGTAAATTACCGAGTGGGTAACAAGGTTACCCTGCGAATCGAGAACAACCACCTTACACCCTGTGCGGAAGCCCGGGTCAATAGCAAGCACACGCTTCTGTCCCAAAGGCGCCGATAATAACAATTGTCGAAGATTCTCGGCAAAGACAGCAATTGCCTCATCGTCGGCACGCTCTTTTATAGCATTCTTTGTTTCATTTTCTATGGAGGGCTCGAGTAATCTTTTGTAGCCATCTTCTATCGCCGCAACCATATACTGCCGAGTCGCGGAATTATACTTTATAAAATGTCGGGAAAGTTGCTCCAGAATATATTCAGGCTCAACGGAAATTGAAAGTCGCAACACACCCTCTTCCTCGCCACGCATCATGGCAAGCAATCTGTGCGACGAAACGCGTGCAACCTGCGCCGACGCCTCATAATAATCGGCAAATTTAATACCATCAGCCTCTTTGCCCTTTACGACTTTGGACTTTATTACACCGTAGCGTCCGAAAGAGCGACGCACCACGTTGCGTGAAAATTCATCCTCGGAAACACGTTCGGCAATTATGTCACACGCCCCGGCAACAGCCTCTTCGACCGATGCAACAGCGTCACTTATAAACTTCTCGGCAACAGCCTCAATATCCCTTTTTTGTTGAGCAAAAATAATATCGGCAAGCGGCTCAAGCCCACGTTCGCGGGCAACAGTCGCACGAGTGCGACGTTTAGGACGATAAGGAAGGTAAATATCCTCCAATTCTACTGCATCGAAACAATTTACAATACGCAACTTCAGCTCACCGGTAAGTTTCCCTTGCTCCTCGATAGTAGCAAGGACCGTCTCTTTACGACGCTGCAATTCGCTATATTTTTCGTACAGTTCTTTTATATTCCCGATAGCCACTTCGTCAAGCGAGCCTGTAGCCTCTTTTCTGTATCTTGCAATAAAAGGAACAGTAGCCCCATCCATCAACAAGTCCACAGTATTTTGCACCTGTTTAAAGCCTATTCCTAAGTCCTTTGCAATAATCTTCGCCAACATACGATTAAATTCATATTAATTTGGCAAAGATAGAAAAAAAACTCAAACATATACATTTAGCTGTTTGAGTTTTTCAATAACCAATATACTATTCATTTAAAAACCATCACACGTTCCTCCACAGGAATAAAACTCTTTTCCGAAGGAGTATCCAAAGGATTACCAAAAGGCATTTGTGCCACAAGATGCCACGTCTC
>JAUNRD010000501.1 GCA_030535815.1 Clostridia bacterium | reverse complement strand
CTCATTTTTTTTCTTTGTGTTTCTTTCGATGTTGTCGTTTTTCTTTTTTGACATTTTTTCAAGTCCTTTCTTTTATTTCTTGGAGGGTTCTTTATTTGAATCGTCTCTGCTGTTGACAATTAATAAAAGAACCAGCATAACGGCAAACATAAGTGCCGATAGTGCGTTAACCTTGGGGCTTATACCACGCTTTGCGGCGTTGTATATATAAATTGAGAGATTTTGTACGCCGTTTCCGGTAGTAAAGAAACTTATTACAAAATCGTCTATGCTCATGGTCATGGAAAATAAAAAGCCTGTTATAATTCCGCTTTTTATTTCGGGCATAACCACATTCATAAATGCATATAAGGGGTGAGCACCTAAATCCAGTGCAGCCTCATATAAGTGGGGGTTCATCTGCCTTAGCTTTGGCAAAACCGAAATAATAACATACGGGATGTTAAAGGTTATGTGCGCCAGAAGCATTGTTGAAAAGCCACGCTCTAAATTGATGAATACGAAAAGGAGCATCAATGATACACCAGTTACAATTTCCGGGTTGAGCATAGGAATATGCGCCAGATTCATCAATGTGTTTTTTGGCCCTCTTCTCATTTTGTTTATGCCTACGGCAGTTATTGTTCCGATGACCGTTGCGATTAAAGATGCCAGGAAAGCGCATATCAGAGTGTATACAAGCGCCGATAAAATTTCCCGGTCTGAAAAAAACTCCTTATACCATCTTAAGGAAAATCCCGTGAATTTACTTCTGTTGGAGTTTTCGTTGAAGGAGTAGAGAATAAGTATTGCAATCGGAGCATATAAAAGAATATATATAATTGAAACATAAAGCCTTTTTAATGCCTTCATCCGAGGAGCCCCCCTTCATTATCCGAAGAGCCGAATCTGCTTGTTATAAACATACACAGAAGCACAATCACGATTACGATTACTGATAAAAGTGAGCCGTAACCCCAGTTGTTAAATTCCAAAAACTGGCGTTCAATCATATCGCCTATTAAAAGCGTTTTGCTTCCGCCGAGTATCTGGGATAAAGCAAAGGTGGTGATTGAAGGAATGAAAACCATTTCAATACCGCTTATTACTCCGCCAAGGCTCAAAGGAAAAATAACCTTTGTGAAAACCCTGAGCTTATTTGCGCCTAAATCTTCAGCCGCTTCTATAAGGCGGTTATCCATTTTGGATAAAACCGAATGTATTGGAAGCACCATAAAGGGAAGGTAGTTATATATCATGCCCACTGCAATGGAGCTTTCCTTATAGAGAAACTGGATTCTGTCAATTCCGAAGAGTCCCAAAAACTGGTTTATAAGGCCGGAATTTTCCATAAGAGATAATAGAGCATAGGTTCTTACAAGAAAGTTCATCCACATCGGGAGAATTATAAGTGTTGTAAGCAGACCTTTGTATCTTGATTTGCTGTTCGCCAGAATGTATGCAAGAGGATACCCTAAGAGGAGACATACAACCGTTGCGATTGCCGAAAGCTTCAGACTTCTTATGAGAGATGCTATTATCTCGTCCTTTCCTGTCATCAGCTGTGACAGATATTCCGTTGTAAAATAATATCCCTCGCCGTCATTTTTGAATACGGCAAACATAAAAACCAGTAAAAGAGGCAAAACGGTAAAGATGATAGCCCAGGCAAAATAGGGAAGAGCCAGATAGGTTGTCTTCTTACTCATCTTCTG
>JAUNRD010000500.1 GCA_030535815.1 Clostridia bacterium | reverse complement strand
AAAAGCACATAAACGGTAATTGCCAGAGATGTCATCAGCGCCATTTCACCTCTGTTGCTCTGCTTAAGAAAAATGCACATTATGCTTCCCAGGATACATATTCCGGCAACCTTTACAATCATAATCCGAACACCGCTTTTATGCTTTCAAAAAGTTTGCCAACCTCGGGAATGACGATGGCAAGCACAACAATAAGTCCTGCAATTGTGACAAGAAGTGCCTGTTCGTCCCTTCCCGATTTTCCCACAATCATATTCAGCACGGCAACGATAATCCCCACACCCGCCACCTTGAAAACAAATTCTATTCCCATAATATCCCTCCGCTTTTACCCCCTTATAAAAGCATAATAGCCACCAGCATACCGAGAAGTGCAAAGCCGCCTTTAATGAGCTTTGCCTCTTTCTTATAGCGTTCCCTTTCCTCTGCTTCTTCCTTTTCAAGCTTTCTGTCATAGGCAGATATGTTCATAAGCTGTCCTTCCAGCGTTTCCGCCTTAAGCCCTCTTATAAAAACAGCAAAATCATTTTCATCTTCCTTTGATAAAGCGTTGTTTTCCCTTGCTTTTACAGCTGTTTTTTCAATTCCGCTTTTCGTTGCCGCTTTAGGTACGGGAACAGAAAAAAGCTCTATTGCAGTTTTATATTCGATAAGCGCCGGTCGCATATTTTCCAGAAAATCAAGACGGGCTCTTTTACTTTTCGCAAATTTAAGTCCCATAATGAAAAATGCTGAAACCACAAACAAAATTCCAAAAAGCTTTAACATAAATCAATTATTTCCTCCACGGTGCCCGGTCCGTTTTTTCTGCTTAAAACTATGATAAGAGAAAACACATTTTCAGATATCAGCTTCTTTATTCCGCTTTTTTCACGGGCATCCGAAAAGTCTTTTCCGTGAACGGAAGATATGACAAAAACACCTGAAAGCACCGCCTGCATAACGGCATCGGCATCGTCTCTTGTTCCGATTTCGTCCGTAATAACAACATCGGGATTCATCGCCCTGATAAGCGAAACAATCCCCTCCGCCTTGGGGCAGTTATCCATAACAAAGGAAAGGCTTCCAATGTCGTTTTCGGCTATTCCTTCAAAGCAGGCGGCAATTTCGCCTCTCTCATCTGCTATTGCCACCTTTTTCATACAGTAAGGGCTTCCAAGCTTTCTTGCAATGTCACGTAGCATGGTGGTTTTTCCGCATCCGGGCGGCGAAATTATGAGTGTATTTCTTACATTCCCGTCCTTATAAATTTTATGAAAAACCTTGTCCGATGCCCCTATAACTTCCCCGGCAATTCTTATATTTACGGCAGAAAAATCCGCTATGTATTTTATTTTTCCGTTTTCCGTAACGCACCGTCCCGTTATTCCCGCACGGTGCCCGCCCCTAAGCGGAATAAAGCCCTTCTTTATGTGCTCCTGGTTTGAATATACCGAGTTTTCGCAAAGAAGAGTCACGATTTCAGAAAGCTCCTCCTTTGAAAAAAACGCCGCCTTTTCATACTCCGTACTCTCGCCGTTTTCTCCGAGAAAATAAAGTCCGCTTTTTTTAAGAACACATAAAGCTTCCTTTGCCTTAAGCCTTATCTCCTCGGTACGTTCCGGTGATGCCAAATCCGAAAGCATAATTTTTTTAAGCCTTTCGGGAAAGTAGTTGTTGGCTAAAAACTCAAGTCCTTTGTCCATTTAATCTCCGCCT
>JAUNRD010000499.1 GCA_030535815.1 Clostridia bacterium | reverse complement strand
AATATAAAAGACCAAGACGCATTATATTTGCAGACATCCCAAGAAACCCTACAGGTAAGATAGAAAAGCCGAAACTTCGCGAGATTTATTGCGGAGAGAGCCTTGTTGCGGCACAGATTAAAAACTAAAATTCAGGAAAGGTAGTAAGAAACATGAAAAGACTAATGCTTGGTAACGAAGCGGTAGCACGTGGTGCATATGAAGCGGGCGTAACAGTTTGCGCATCATACCCCGGCACCCCTAGCACCGAAATTACCGAAAATATAGCAAAATACGACGAAATATATTCAGAATGGTCACCAAACGAAAAGGTTGCCGGTGAGGTCGCAATCGGTGCGGCAATCGGTGGTGCCAGAAGTATGTCTTGTATGAAGCACGTAGGCTTAAACGTTGTAGCAGACCCATTATTTACAGCAAGTTACACAGGTGTAAATGGTGGTTTGGTGTTCTGTGTTGCCGATGACCCGGGTATGCACTCATCACAAAATGAGCAGGATTCCCGTCATTATGCAAAGGCATCAAAAATTATGATGTTAGAACCATCAGATAGCCGTGAGTGTAAGGAATTTACAAAACTTGCATATGACTTGAGTGAAAAGTTTGATACTCCGGTATTGCTCAGATTATCAACAAGAGTTTCACACTCGCAAGGCTTGGTTGAAGAACTTCCAAGACAAGATGTTGAATTGAAAGAATACGAAAAAAATATCGCAAAGTTTGTTATGATGCCGGGTAACGCAAAAAAGCGTCACGTTGTGGTGGAAGAGAGAACAAACGCAATTATTGAATATGCAGAAACTGCCGAAATCAACCAGGTAGAAATCAACTCGGATAAAATCGGTGTTATAACATCGGGTATATCTTATATGTATGCAAAGGAAGCGTTGGGCGACAGAGTAAGTTACCTAAAACTCGGTATGGCTTTCCCAATGCCTGAGAAGTTAATTTTAGATTTCTGCAAAAAGCACGAAAAGGTATATGTAATTGAGGAATTAGATCCATTTATCGAAGAACACTGTAAAGTAATTGGTGCTGAAGTAATCGGAAAAGAAGTATTCACACTTCTTGGCGAATATACACCTTCAATGATTAAGAAGGCTATATTTAATGAAGATAAAGTTGAATTTGAAACTATCGATGAAGAAATCCCGATAAGACCACCTGTAATGTGTGCAGGATGTCCACACAGAGGAACATTCTATGTTCTTAAGAAGTTAGGACTTGTGGTTTCAGGCGATATCGGATGTTATACATTGGGTGCCGTTGCACCTTTGGCAAGCGTTGATACTACTGTTTGTATGGGTGCAAGTGTCAGCGGTGCTATGGGTCTTGCAAAGGCAAGAGGCGATGAGTTTAACAAAAAACTTGTTGCGGTAATAGGGGATTCTACCTTTATGCACTCAGGTATCACAGGCCTTATCGATATAGTTTATAACAAGGGAAATAACACAGTTATTATCCTTGATAACTCAATCACAGGTATGACCGGACACCAGGATAACCCGACTACCGGTTACACCATAAAGAAGGAGCCTACAAAGCAGGTTAACTTAATTGCTCTTGCAAAGGCTGTGGGCGTTGAGAGAATTGTTGTTGCAGACCCATTTGACCTTAAAAACTTTGAAAAGGTTGTTAAGGAAGAAGTTGAAAGAGAAGAACCCTCCGTTATTATTGCACAGCGTCCCTGTGCACTCTTAAAG